>NZ_JAXCMJ010000016.1:0-73451 GCF_038084995.1 Sphingomonas sp. 2378 | reverse complement strand
GACAACCAGAACAGCGCCATGCCTCACCTCTCATGATCCACACCCCAGTGAATCAGGAAACCTGTCATCACTCAAGATGCTGATTGGGTTTGAACCCTAATCAGCGGAGCGCTAAGTGAGTGGTCGGCGCGCTGCCGCGAGAGTCTGTCCGCACTCGGTTGTCCTATAGATGCCGGGCAACACGCCGGTATCCCCATCGGCTTGTCCGTCGTTCGGGTGATTTCGAACGTGCTGCTCGCGTTTTTAGATCGACAGGTCGAGCGACAACTGTCCCCGATCTACTATGCTCGTTATGTCGATGACCTGTTCTTGGTGCTCCATGACAGCGATGACATCAGGTCGCCAAGCGACCTTTGGAAATTTATCATGCAGCGGGTTTCCGCGTTTGACCGGGATGCTACCGGAAACGTCAGGCTGGCATTGCCCGAATGGGGCGGCAGAACTCAACTGACATTACAGGCCGCAAAACAAAAGACGTTCTTCCTGAGCGGCCGATCGGGCGCCGATTTGCTCGACCATATCGCCTCGCAAATCCGAGAAGTTTCCAGCGAACGGAGGACGATGCCGCTGCCCGAGCATATCGACAAGTCGCATGCTGCGCGCGCGTTGGCTGCAACCGACTCTGCCGACGACGCCGACAGTCTGCGGCGGGCGGACGGATTAACCCTGCGCCGCCTCGGGTGGTCGGTGTTGCTACGCGCAGTAAACACACTAGCACGAGACCTTCGACCGCAGGATTGGAAACAGCAACGCGAAGACTTCTACGAGTTCGCTCACGAACACGTCATCCGCGCCGACAAGGTGCTAGAGCAGATTGACCACTTGCCACGATTGCTGTCATTTGCAGTCTCGCTTGGTGACTGGGAGCCGGCGAGACGGGTGTACAAAAAAACCATTGCCGCCATCTTCAAGCTGCAGGAATCCACTCAGGCTGCACGGATGCGGATCAATGGGATCCATGCTGAAGCTGTGCCACCGAAAGTCTGGAATGACACTCGCGAGCAGGTCATGCGCTTTTTCCGCGAAGCATTGATTCGTGCCTATCCGATCTCCTCCACGCCGCCGCGAGCGAGAGCATTCTCTGCTCTGGTCAAAGACTTAGGGCTCACCGTGCACGAGCTGACGCTGTTGGCCCAGCAGGCGCGTGAGGCGGACTGGGCCAGGATACCTTATCGTGAGCATCTCCGCACCGATGCGGTGACGCAGCCAGCCCAGCAGCATAACGAGGCGTTGCTGGCGGGGCGCTATCAGCACGTCGACTGCCTTCGTCAATTCCTAGAACGCACCGAGCGCAACGCCAGCGGGCCGCCGCCGCGTCGCGTGGCGCTGCGCGCGATCGCGGCAGGGCACGATCCAGTACCACGTTCAATCTTGCCATTCTTATTCCCAACACGGCCATACACGCCCGAGGAGATTGCGCTCTATTTGCCCAATGAGTGTGTATTCGACGAGCCTGTCGCCGCTGCCCATACATGGGCTGATTACACGCGCGCGGTGCGTGGAGTTTGGGTGCGCGGCGATCTGGCGCAAGAGCTGGAAGCGGAGCCGGTTAATGTCGAAGAAGGGACTGGCGGAGGGGGCAGGCTCGCGCCCGCAGTGGCAGCCGACAGTCACGATCGTCCCCTGCCGGTCATTGTGAAGCGCTCAGCGCCCGGCCGCGCCGTAAGGCTGGGACTGACCAGCTTCGAAGTGACTGACAAAAGCTGGGAGGAAGGAGCGGCTGGAAACCCTGACTTATCGCCGCGACGATACCGGCAGCTCGCGAGCATCGTGAACACCGCAATCCTCACTACACCCAAGCCAGATTATCTGCTCCTGCCAGAACTGTCGGTGCCTGAGCGCTGGATCAACACCATTGCTGGGCGATTGCGTGCCAGCGGGATCAGCCTGATTGCTGGAGTCGATTACGTGCATCATTTAGACAAGCATATCGACAGCTCGGCGGTACTTGTCTTGACAGATGATCGGCTGGGCTATGCGTCTTCGATCCAAGTGCGGCAGCGCAAGTCGCTGCCCGCACCGGGAGAGGAGGAGCAGCTTTATGCCAGTCACGGGTTGAGTTGGGCCAAAGGAAATGACCCAAAGCGGGTGTACCAGCACAATGGGCTCTACTTCGGCATCCTCGTTTGCAGCGAACTTCAAAACATGGGGTACCGCGCGGGTTTTCAAGGCCAGGTTGACTGCCTGATTACCCTCTCGTGGAACAAGGACCTAGAGAGCTTTTCGGCCTTAATTGATGCCGCTGCTCTCGATGTTCATGCCTATATGGCGCTGGTCAACAATCGTCGCTACGGTGATAGCCGGCTGCGACGGCCAGCCAAGAGATCGTTCGACCGTGATGTGTGCCGGGTACGCGGTGGGTTAAATGACCAACTGGTGGTCGTTGAGATTGAGCCGACTAGGCTACGCCGGCAACAGAGCCGCGAGAAGCGCTGGTCGCGCACGACAGACGCATACAAACCGGCCCCCGAAGGCTTCAACATTTCATCGGCGCGTAAGTGCATCCCCGATTAGTTACAGCGTCGTTGGGGTAATGGTGCTTTTCTTCGTTTGCAAATTTATTGAGAATAATTTGCATAGGCCACGTAGTCACATTGTACTTGTGATTTGAGAGCGACAGCCTGCTGCTTGGCAACAGCCGAACGGCCACGATTGTCGTTTTTTAGTTGGAAACGACTTGATTATTACAATATTACTTACATCTTTCTCGTCGTAATCGCTCAATTGGGACGGGTGGTGGTCTGTCCATCGGTTGAACCTATTGCACCCTAACTAAAAGCATTATGCGCCCGGCTCGCCCTCGACAACCAGCGTCCAGATAGGGCGCAAGGGCAACTCAGCCCGGATTGCTTCTGGCAGGCGCGGATATACATCGAGCAGCGCGCTGACGATCTCGTCGCGGCCCCAGAAGCGGACGCGGAAATAGAGATCGTTGGTTCGCTTACGAACGGTGGGCTTGAAACCGCTCCAACTCACCAGCAGCCCCTGATCGGCGTGGGTGTCCTGCACACAGCCGAGCAGTCCCTGTAAGGCAGGTTGGTCGGCAGTGACGTCACCACTCTTGACCTGCACGACGAGGCGCGGGCCTTCGAAACCAAGCGCCCCGCGGCCAGCGACAATGTCGATTCCGGCGTCAGGACCGGGTGGAGAGACGTGAGTCTGGTAACCCTGCGCGGTCAGGATCGCAGCAACAAGCCGGGTAAAGTCGTGACCGACGAAGCTCGAAGAGATGCGGCGTTCGATCTGGTCGCGGGCGATGCGTTCGAGGTCGAGCTGTTCCTCGGCGACGGGCTCATCGGTCGCTGGAGCGTCCGCGATCAGCCGGCGAGACGAGGTGACCGGCTGGACGCCGTCGCCGGGGTCGCGACCTGTCCGCAGCACGGCAAGGACACGGGTGAGCGCGTTGTTGCGGCGGATCTCGCAGACGGTCATGAAAGCGCCGAAGCTGTAGAGCAGGTCTTGCCGAAAGGCGTCGCGCGGCACCTCGGTGGTCAACCACTCGATCGGGCGGGCGGGGCGACCGTCAGGAAGCGGGCTATAGGGACCGACGACGCGGGCGATACCTATCTTTCCGAGGCTCTTCAGCGGCGAGATAACCAGATCACCCTCAGCGATGGTGTTGACGAACTGGTTGATCTGCGCGGCATAGTTGCCCTGCGTCGCGGGCTTGGCTTCGGGGAACGTCTGCCGGACAATGTCGAGCACTTGATCGCGGGTGCCGGCCGCGGATAGGTTGCGCACCATGCTGAAGCCGATGTTGAGCAGGTTGCGGTCCAGCGCTTCCGGCTCGTGCTCGCCGTCCCGGCCGAGGCGGACGAGCCACAGCCGCTGCGGGATGGTCGTCATGCGTCGATCTCCGCGTCAGGTTGGCCGGCGTTCAGGGCGTTGATCCAGGCGAGCGTCAGGTCGCGGCTGCGATAACGGCCCCAAACAGCGGTTTCCTCGCGCTCAACGATCGGGAAGGTTGAGAAGATGTAGCGCACGTCCTCGCGGTCAGTGACTCCGTAGAGGATGAAGTAGAGCGCATCGAGCCGCGCCCGCAGCCGCAGCCGCCGTTCCTCGTCCCAGGCGAACGGCGGTAGCACCGCCCCGTCTTCATCGACGTGGCCCAAGTCGCGCGCGAAGGGGGCAAGATCGTGCGCGGTGTAGCTGAGCTCTAGCACGCTGGCGCGGACGATGTCGGCGGCGGTTCGGTCGCCGAAGCGGCGGTCGTATGCTGTTGGTGGAACGACGGGAAGCTGTTCAACAATGAAAAGGTTGAGTGTCTGTCCCTGGATTTTCTGGCGTGTCACGTAGTCGAAGACGAACGCGTTCAAGTTCGCGAGAAGCAGCCATTCTTGGCGATCAGCCGTTGTCGGCGCGAAGATCGGCACCTTGTTACCAAAACCCACGCTTGGGAAAATCGCAGCGATCATCGTCCGGATATTCGTCGGAGCTGTGATCTCCTTGAAGCCGAGCACCCAACCATCGACTTTCGGTGCTGCGGCGGCATGCGTTACCCAAAATTGCGGGGCGGGCAACCACGCTGGATCTCGATGCTGTTCGTCGGTCGTGGGCAGCGGCTGAGCTGGTCGGTTGACATTGGCCGGGTTGACCACGACGCTCGCAGCGCGATGGTCGAACGCCTGCACCATTTTGCCTTCGTAGAGCGGCACCCAATCGCCCGCCGCTGAGGCGAAGCGGTTGCCACCGCTCGGCCACGCGCCCTCTTGCTCTTCAAGCTCCGCGCGCGTGCGGAACAGGTGGCTGTCGTTGGTCATATGGAACATGGTGGCGTAGCGCACCGGCCATGCCGCAGAGGGGGTGCCACCGGATCGGTCAACTAGGATCGGCAAGCGTCCATAGATACGGGTGGTCAGTTCCATGTCCCGACGAGAGCGGAAGATCGGAGCGGTCCCAGTATTGGGGTTGACCGCCGCAAACCCCGCCGCAGGAATGACGAAGCTGCGATCGTGATCGGCGATCTCCGCGACATCCTTGAGAAAGAAACCGCATTGGGCGGTAGGAAATGTGCGTCCGGGGCTGGACACCATCGCGGCAAACTTGAAGCTGCGATGTACGTCAGGAAAAAATACGCCCCTATTTTCGAAATCGTAGAGCGCCTTCAGGTGCCCGCCGACCGCGATTTTCCGAAAGAAGGACGCTGCCGATAGGTCGGAGGCGATACCGCTTGGAGTGAGCAACCCAACCATGCCGGTGGGCTTCGCCAGCGCATGCGCGCGTTCGACGAACAGGCTGTAGAGGTTGACGTCGCCGCGCCCGAGCAGCGGGTAGGCCGTACGCGCCATTCGCAGCGATGCCGCCGCACGGCTATCGGCCAACGCAAAATCACTGGCGAGCGAATCTCCCTCCGCTTTCACCGCTGCGATCATCCGGGCACGGTCCGACGCGCGCGTGGCGCGGGCGATTTCGGGGCGGCGGGCGGCAAACCACTCGACCTGTTGTAGCTTGATGCGATCCCATGGCGGGTTTCCGACCACCGCGTCGAACCCCCCATGTAGCGCACCGCTCGACCAGTTGGTCCAGACGCCGGGGAAGGTTACCTGCCAATTGAGAAAGCGCTCATCCTCGATCAGCGCGCAGGCCTCAGCGAGGATCTCGCCGAAACGCTCACCATGCTGACGGTCACGTTCCAGCAGCGGTTGTGCGCGACCGCGCACAATGTCGATTGGGTTGCCGAATACCCCATCAAGCCACGCGCGTACCGCCGCCTTGTCTTCGCGGTTCTTCAGGTTGAGCCAGTCAAGCGCGTGGAGGAAGGCGAGGAAGCCGTCGAGCGGCGCGACCTGTTGCTGGACGCCGTAGAAGGTGTCGGCGGACTGATGCGCTTCCGCGATCTCGGCATCGGTCAACCGCTCGATGATCTGCATCGCCGCCGCCGCCGACTGCGCCTCGCGCAAAGGGCCGGCGTAGAGTAGCTGACCCCCGCCCCATGCCGCAGCGCTGTCGATCGCGTCGCGGACCCACAGTCCGAACAAGCTGTCGCCAGCGCGCAGGTGATGGTCGACGAACGACAGCGGCGCGCCGACGGTGAAGGTGTGGAGCCAAAGCGCCACCTTGGCCAGTTCGACTGCCATCGGGTTTTTGTCTACGCCATAGATACAGCGCTTGAGCACCATGCGGCGGACGATGTGGCGGTCGTCGAGTTGCGCCTCTTCGATCGCCCAGTTGGCGGCGCGGGCGTTGCCGAGAATGCGGTTACGAGTCTTGACGATCTCGGCGGCAAGCGGCGAGCGGTGGTCGAGTGAGGCGCCCGCGACTGCAACCTCGGCCATCGCGTCGAGAACATGATCGGTCAGCGTGTCGACCAGGCTAACGAGGAAATGCCCCGATCCCATTGCCGGATCGAGGACGCGCAAGCTCAGGATCGCTTCGGCCGGATCGGCGGCGTCGAGCTCACGGCGACGATAATCCTCGCTGTCGGCTGGGCGCAGCGCGGCGAGCGCGGCGGCGAAGGCATCGCGCCGCTCGGCGATCAGCGGCTCCAGCGTCTGGTCAAGAATCAGCCCGACGAGTTCGTCGGGGGTGTAGTAACTACCGCTGTTCTTGCGCGCGAAAGCGTTCGGGCGGACAGCCAGCGCACCGTCCTCGACCGTCAATTCGTGCTCGAGCAGGCGCTCGTAGATGCTGCCGAGTTGCTGCACCGACAGGTCGCGATAGTTTATGTAGCGCCGCAGCATTCCCGTCCGCTCGAACGACAGCGCATCGATCGTCAGTGCCATGACCGCGTCAGGGATGCGGATACGGTCGAGCAGCGGCGTCTTATCGGCGGAGAAAAGCCCGCCATTGTAGGGCGGCAGGCCGACCGAGGCGTCGCCCTTGTCGATCATCCGCGACAGGTCGCCGATGCGGTTCCAGATTGGCGAGGCACTGGCGGAAAAGGCGTCACCCTCGCCCATCCGGCGGCCGATGTCTTCGCGTAGCGGGCGTAACGCATAATCGTCGTAGCGCCGGTCACGGACGGGCAGCAGCCCGCGATCTTCGGCGTAGAGCAGAAACAGCAAACGGTAGAGAAGGACGAGGCTCGCTTCGCGCACGTCCTGCAGCGACGCGTTGGGTGCGGCACGAGCGATGGCGGCGGAGACCGCCGGGAATACCTCGGAGAAGACGAGGTTCGCCAAGCTGGCGGCGACGCGCTCTTCGTAGAACGCCGCTTGGCGCAGCGCGCGGGCATGAAAGGTTTGGTCGCCGATGTCGGGCAGAAAGGCCGTGCGGCCGAACATGACCGCGAAGACGCGCAGCCAGTGCTCGCGATCAGCCGGGCCGGCAAACAGGTCATCGTCCGCGCGGCCAAGGACGCGGGCGAGGTCGATCTCGAGGAATTCCTCTGACACAGACCGCGCGCCGGCCCAGTAGAGTCGCCAGCGCCCGCCATTGGTCAGGATCCCCCAGCGCAGCCTCCCACGGGTCAGGTCGTCGATGCGGCGCAGGTAACGGAGCATCTGGGTCGAGGGTGCCGTCGCCTCATCGCGGCGCCCGGCGCGGTCGAGCGGGCGGCCCCAGCGCTTGCTCTCCACCACAGCCAGGCCGTGGGTATAACGCTGCCACTCCTGCGCACTCGCATTGGCCTGCGCCTTGGCGGCGGCATCGGCGAACATCAGACCGTCGGGCACGTCCTCGCGGCCCGAGACGGTCAGGTTCTGCTGACGCAGTACTTCCGTCCAGCCAAGCGCGGCGAGGACCGGCCAGATCAGGTCGTCTTCGGTTTGCGCCTCGTTGGGCTGGGTGGCAATCGGGAACGCGTCGAACAGCGTGGCCAACACCGTGCCCAGTGCGGCGGGATCGACCGCCGCATACTCGGCGGTGTCCCGGATTCCGTGCGTCAGATAATCGCTAGTGAACAGGCTTCCGGCGGTAAACAGCGTTGTGTCGGTCAAGCAGATTTTCTCCCCAAGCCGTCCTAGCGCGGGGGCCGGGTGGCGAACAACGCTTTATGAGCGCGGGTAAGTCGCATTTTCGTATTCGCCGACATTTGATCATCGCGCATAGCTTGAGACCACCGAAGGCGAGAATAGGTTATCAAGGTGCCGCAACTCGTCGGCGTCACCTTCCTGCACATTCCCGTCAAGTCGTAGAAATCGGAGGTAACGAGCAGCCGCTTCCGGTGAAGAACCAAGTCATGATGGATGGCCGGGTGTGGGTCACAGCCCTGGTTCCGGCGGGATTACCGCCCTGCTGGGCGTTGCGCCATTGAGCATTGGATCGGGCTGATTTGCAGAACCTCAACACCCCGCTAAGCTACGCCTATGGCGTTCGGCGTTTTCATTCACCGATTTGACTCGATCTACGATGACACACCGGCAGAACGCTACCAGTTCCCGGCCCAATATCTGAGCCGCGCACAAGCGTGCGTTGGTGATTGGATCATCTATTATGAGCCTCGCAAGGTGCGAGACACCCGCGGGTACTTCGCCGTCGCCAAGGTCGAGCGGATCGTGCCGGACCCAACTGCGCCCGGCATGTACCTCGCGCTGATCGAGCCGGGCAGCTATCTCGATTTCGCAACATCTGTCCCCTTCGCAGATGCGGACGGTCAGGTCATCGAGCGTGGCGTCCTGAACGATACTGGCCGGATCTCCGGCCGCGCGCAAGCTGCCGTACGGTCGCTGTCACCGGCGGACTTCAACCGCATCGTCTCAGCCGGGCTCGATGACACCAGCCCGCTGCTGCCGCGCACCGACGACGTCGATCAGCCAGCCGCCGTCCGGGAGGATCGCACACCCTTCGTCTTCGACGAAGCCCGCGAGCGGGTCGCGACGCTGGTCTCGCGCGTGGTTCGGGACCGGGTGTTTCGCCGCATCGTGCTGCGTGCCTATGACGAGCGGTGCGCGGTCACCGGGTTGAAGCTGATCAACGGCGGCGGTCGTGCCGAGGTGGAGGCCGCCCATATCCGTCCCGTCGAAGCGAACGGTCCCGACATCATCAGCAACGGCATGGCGCTGTCAGGCACGGCGCACTGGATGTTCGACCGCGGCCTGATCGGCTTCGACGACGACATGCGCATCCTGGTGTCGCGCCAGGTCAACGATCCGGACAGCGTCCGCTCGATCGTGAACCCGTCTGGCTGTGCGATCCTGCCTGCGCATCTGGCGAGCCGACCGCACCCCGACTTCGTGCGCTGGCACCGCGACCACCGCTTCAAGCAGTAGCTGACGCCGGTCCGAACGCTCCGTTAAGGCGGAGCGGCGAACGGCGTGATTTAGGGAGGCGCAATTCCGCTAAGGTGAAGCATTCACCTTTGCGTGCGTCGCCATGCGGCGAGGCGAGGCCGGGACGCCGGGGTCGGCGTCCCCAAGGGCGCGCCGGAGGCGCGGCCCGTCGGTGGCGGGGCCACCTCCGGGAAAATCGACATGGGGGTGATTCACCCCGTGATTCGCGTCCTGTACCATAGATGGCAACAGGAGCCCGCCCATGTCGATCCAGCGTCCCCTCGGTCCCATCGGTCATTGTTCTGCACGGTTGCGACGCCTGCTCGCGATCGAGGAGGAAGAGGCGCTCGGCCGCACGGTGCGGGTCCGGCGGAACGTCCGCGACGCGGTCAAGGACCGGAAGCCGCGCGGCAATCGTTGGTCGCGCTCCCCCGATTTCGCGGTGCCGGGTGCCTTCAGCGCGCGGTTCGTCTCGGTAGACGGCAAGGTCACCTTCGACTTCACCTTCGAGGCGGTCAGCAAGACCAGCGATGGCGGTTGCCAGATCAAAACGCGGGATGGGATTCAGCAGCTGAAGGCCAGGGCACCGAAGGACCACGATGCCTATATCGACCGTCCCGGGGCGGTGGAGGTCACGATCTCCCCGGACGGGTTCGACCGCTATGCGGTGCGACCGTCCGCGACCGAGGCAATTGACGGCGAGCGCGCCGTCTTCTCCAACATCTCGCCCGACCCGCGGGAACGGCAAGCCTATTGGCAGGCCGTGCATGATCACGAACGCACGCCCGGTGTGGACCGTCTGACGCTGGCGCCGGAGAACGCGTCGCGCGACGCCTGGCAGGCGCTGGCGAGCGCGCCCGACGTCCCCGAGGCGGTGCGCGACATTGCCGCCGCCTTCGCCACCGCCAGGGGCAAGCGCAAAACCCGCTCCATCCCGCTCGTTGATCTGGCAATCGACGGTCCGGCTGCGCGCAAACTGGCGAAGACGCTCGCCACGATCCTGGGGACTGGCAAAAATAAGAAGAAGGCGGTGAGGGTCTCGGAGGGACGTGGCGGACGGACGCAATACCGGTTGACGGCGGAGTTTCCCGATGGCCTCGATGCCGCGGGTCGGCGGACGGTCACCCAAGCAATTTGCGACCGGCTGGATTCGTTCGGCATCATGTACGTCGCCGCGATCCATGCGCCCGACCATCACAATGACCGCCGCAATCATCACCTGCACCTCGCCTGCCATGACCGGCCCGCCAGGAAGATCGGGGACCGTTGGGACTTCACGATCGCCGAAATTGTCGAGGGACAGCATGGCCGGGTGCGCTATCCGTATGCGCAGAAGAAGGTGGCCGATTGGTCACGCGATCGGGACGGCGGGAACCATCGCGACTATGGCACCACCATGGTGGCCGAGATGCGGGCCTTCTTCGCTGATCGGTGCAACGAGGAACTCGACCGGCTGGGTGTCACCCGCAAGTTCCATCCGGGTACCCTGCGCTCGCTGGGGTGCGACCGCGACGGGCAGAAGCCGCTCGGCACCCGGGCGGCGCCGCTGGAGGCCGTCGGCGTGCCGACCGCGCGCGGCGTCGACAATGCCGAACTCCTCTGGTCGGCGTTGCTGCGCGAGGCATGGACCGCGGCTGAGGAACGCGCCAAGGCCCGCGCCGCCCTCCGCCGCCGGCTGGCCGAGGCGGAGCGCCGGTTCGCAGAAGGGACGGTCGTCGATCAGGCCCACGTCGCCGCCATCCGTGACCTGACCGCTCGGCTTGATGCGGCCGACGCGGTGCTGCGCCAGCATGATGCCGAGTGCGCCGAGTACGACGTCACGCTGGCCATGGCGCGTGCCCGGCCTGACAAGACGATCACAGTCTGCCGCCGCATTCTGAAGGCCATCGGCGAGGGCATGGCGGACTCGGCCGAGCAGCGGGCGAACGCCGCCATCGCCGCTCGCGCCGACGCGGCCGAAGCGTTCCTCGCCAGCATCGCTGCCGTCGAGCGCGATCATACCCCGGTACTAGCCAAGTACCGGACGGCGGTCACTGCGTCCCAGACGGAGGTTGAGGCGATCACGGATGCTGCAACGCCGCTGATCGAACGCCCTGCACCGGCTCGCACGCTCGAGCCGGCCCGTCCGGACCCGCGGGCAACGCTTGAGGCGCTGTTCGACCGGATCATGACGGACGACATACCGATCCTGCCGCCGGAGGGCACGGTGACCGGATATCGGGTGCCCGGCGTGACGCGCGTCGAATTCGCCGCTCTGACCACGCCCGCCCTGGCCGAGATGGCGCAGAAGCGCCTTGCCGCGCTGGCTGACATCCAGGCCAAGCGGATGACCGCTGCCGCAAAGCACCTTGCGTCGGTGGGCACGAAGGTCCTGACGCGTGCCGCCGCCGATGGCGACCCCGACGCAGCGCGGACACTGAAGCACGTCCGCGCCTATGGCGCCCATCCCGTCTATCTACGCGCTCTGGCCGAGGCGCAGAAGACGGAGCCGCCGGTCACTGCGCCCGCCGAGAAGACCGGCCGCACGTGGCGGGACTTCATCGGGGGCCTGCTGGGTCACAATCCGCCGGTCCAGCCTTCTACTCCCATCGAACCGACGCCGCAGCCGCCCGTCCCGGAACCGGCCAGGGATGCGGCACTCTCGCCACGCGACGAGGCGATCGCCGCCCTAGCCGCCGCGATCCTCGCCGACCCCGCCCTGCGGGTTGCCGAAGGGAAGCATGGGCTCGTCATCGATACTGCCGACGCTCCCGACTGGCGGATGTCCGCCGACGTCTTTGCCGACGCGCCTGCGGTCCGTGACGCGATGCGTCGACGTCACGCGGCGCCGTGGCTTGACCACAGCGCCGTCGAGCGGAACCGCCTGCTGGCCGACCTCCGCGCCGCGCTGATGAGTGCCGCCCGGCCCCCCCTCCGGAAGGTCGGGGAACAGTGGAACGTCGACCTCCCCGACAAACGGCTCGCTGCCCTCGTCACCCGCTGGCGCGGGTACGACTGTCTCGACGCCCTTCTGACTGACGTCGATCACCAGCGGCGGGGGACCGGCGTCGATCGATACGTCGTCGAGGGATCGACCAGCGTCGGGACCGGCGACGCGACCGTCAGCCACGTCCCGGACCTCGGCACGGACCGTGGTGATGGGTTGCACGACGACCGCGCCTTCGTCCCCATGGGCTGGGAGGACCGGGGTCGGGGGCGGGACGGTGGACGCTAGATAGCGCTTCACCGTCGCCGCGCTGATGCCGAACTGCTTGGCGGTGACGGACAGGCTCGCCCTATTCGTGATGCGCCAGGCGATGACCTCGACGGGGTCCGCCTTGCGCGGCCGCCCGAGGCTCGTCTTGCCGCGGTGCGTCCGGCCGGTGGCGGCGAGCGACTTCCTGGCGTGGGCTCGCCCGGCCTCGCTGCGCTCGCGGATGGTCTCGCGCTCCATCTCGGCGATCTGCGCCAGCACCGCGAGGACCAGAAGACCGACACCCGACGTGATCGTACCGAGCGTGGGCACCACCACTTCGACCTTCTTGGCCATCAGCGCCCGCACCGTCGCCTGGATGTCCAAAGCATCGCGGCCCAGCCGATCAATGGCGGTGACGTGCAGCCTGTCGCCCTCGCGGATGTATTCGAGCAACGCGGCAAAGCCGGGTCGGTCACGGGCCAGCACCGAGCCGCTGATGCCCTGATCGACGAATTGCTTGGCGAAGGACTGCGTCGTCTGCCCGAGCAGCGCGCTACGCTGCGCCTCAATCGTCTGACCGCTGGTCGACACGCGATAATAGGCAATCTCACTCATTCTTTTTCATCCTGGGGTGAAAGTTACCCCAGCACTTCCGAACCTAGCTCAATTGCCTTTCTTCTATCTTCTGAGCCCGCGCTAACCCCCGCCGAGACCTTGGCGCGAAAGTTGGAACTTTCGCACGGAGGAAGACGAGGGAGGACCGAGTGTGTGGAGGAGGATGAAATGAGACCGCCGACGATGACGGACGAAGAGGCAGACGCCCTCTGGCTAGAAATGTGCCTCGAACTGGCCAAGCCGCCCATCGAAACCATCGCGGTAAACGACAATGCCGGCCACATCCCCGTCAGAAAGGACCAGGGACCGCGTCGGTACTGTTTCGCCTATACCGCTCGGACATTCATGATGGCCGAATGGCAGGATGTTCGCTGATCGACGACAGAAACGCGAACGCTTGGCGTTAAGTGGGGGTAAGGGGGTGTAGTCGCTGTGCAGTTCCCACTGCTCATCGCCTCCACCCCCTTACCCCCACAACTATTATACTGACCAATCCCTGCGATCGGGTCAACAGGCGCACGTCCTCGACAAAGCGATCGGGATCGCCGGTGGCTGCGCGTAAGCCTGACTTTAACGACCCGGCCGTATCCCAGCTGCCTATAGAGGGAACCGCCAGATGACCGGAGAAAGTTGGACTGTCCGCGCCCGCCAAGGACACTATCAAGCTGTCGATGCGGCATCGGACCGACAGACGATGGACTATGCCGTCGAGGGCCTGATGCCTGCCACCGGGGCCACGATCTGGTTCGGCGCAGGATCGACCGGCAAGACGCAGCTGCTTCTCTGGCTCGCGGCGCATATTGCCGCCGCCGGCGATAAGACGCCGCGTCAGTGGCTAGGCGCGGATGTCAACGTCCGCGGCCATGTGCTGGTCCTGACCGCCGAGGATCTGCGCGAGCATGTGCTCCAGCGCATCGGCATGATCGCCCGCCGCATGATCGACCAGTCTGGCGGCTCCGACGAGGACGTCGCGGCGCTTTGCCGGCGTATCCATGTCATGGCCTTCCTGAGCATGGACACGACGGAGTTCACGGAGCCTAATCCCTGCCTGTTCAAACGGGGAGCAGGCGGATGGCAGCCAAGCGCTGTCCTCAAGGGCGTCGAATCCTTCCTCGACGACTGGAACGCCCGCGCCGAGGACAATGGTCGCCCCGAGGACCGGATCGTCGGGGTCATTCTCGACTCCGCCGTATCGATGGCGGGATTCGAACTCGCCAATTCCGAGGCGACGACGAACTTCCTCTTCTACCTGAATCGCCTGTCACGGCGGCAGAAGATGTTCTGGGCGGTGATCGGCCACACGCCGAAGGACGCGGCAAAGAAGGCCGACGACGCCGCGATCGAGCGGCTGCGTGGCTCGGCCATGTGGTCGACCACGCCCCGCACCGTCGTCGAAGTCCGGCTCGCCGGACCGTCCGAGGACCTGGAATCCGTTCGCGCCGCCCATCCCGGCCTGACCGACCGCGACGTCGTCATCGTCGAGGTGGCCAAGGCGAATTCGCTGGGTGCCGATCTTCGCCCTCGCGCGCTGCTCCGGGACAAGCGGGGCGCCTATGACGACATCACGTCGGACTTCCCCGGCATCTTCAATGCCGCCCCCGCGCCATCACGGGGCAAGGCGACCCTGCATACACCCGAGCTTCGCCGCGCCGTTCTCGCCCTTCTGGCGTCGTTCGACGGTGGCAAGCCGGGCACGGTCATCGAACGGGACGCGATCCGTGCCGCGTTCAATGCGGCAAAGGCATCGTCCCCGGTCCTCGCCGCAATCTCCGACGAGATCGAAGGCAAGCGTGGGAAAACACCCGGAACGCTGGCCAAGGAACTGGCGGACATGAACAAGGCCGGTCTGATCGATACGCACCGGGGTAACATCCGCATCGTCGACCTCGCGGCCGACAATGACCAGCCGTTGGCTGAGGCCGCAGAATAGCAAGAGCGTGCGTTCGTCCAAATATGGCCATCAACGTTGCGTGATCTCGCTTTACGGGCCATATTTGGACGATGCTTAACACGCCTAGCGAAATCGCCGCCGATCTTGGCCAGAGGATACAGCATCGTCGCCTAGCGATGAACCTGACGCAGGTCGACGCGGCGGCCCGTGCTGGCGTGTCCTACCGCACCTGGCGGCGCCTGGAGGCCGAGGGCAAGGCGTCGATCGACGACCTCGTCCGCGCGGCCGTGGCGCTGCGGTGCGAGCAGGATCTGTTCACCCTCTTCCCGGAGCCGGTGGCCAGTTCGATGGATGCCCTGCTGGAGCAAAAACGGATGACCGAACGCACCGCGCCGAAGCGCCGCCGCCGGGCCGCGTCGAGGGCCATGTCGTGAAGCTGAGGCCGGGGGCACCGCTGGGGCTCGCACTGGCGTTCGACGATTCCGCGCCCGCTGCGCCGGCTGGCCGGGTCGTGATGGCCGGTGGCGTCGCCCAGCTCGAATGGTCGCCCGACGTGATCCGCAGCGGCTTGCCCGTCGCCCCGCTGCTCTATCCTCCGGAATCGGGCCTGCACGCCGCGCGGGGCCGGTCGTTCGGCGGGCTGCACGGCTTCCTGGCGGACAGCCTGCCCGATGCCTGGGGACGGCTGTTGCTGCGACGTCGCCTCGCCAGGATCGACGTCCAGTTCGACACGCTGAACCCGGTCGATCAGTTGGCGATCATCGGCTCCGGTGGCCGTGGCGCGCTGGTCTATCAGCCAGCCACCACGCCGGACGACGCGATCGGGACGATCGACCTCGATGCCCTGGCCGAGGAATCACGGTTGCTCCTCGCGGGAGACGGGGGCGCGCTGGTCGACACGCTGGCGGCGCTGGGGGGCGCATCGGGCGGCGCTCGTCCCAAAGTTCATGTCGGCTTCGCCCCCGATGGCGCGATCAGCGTCGGCGAGGCCGCGGACGGCCATGACGCCTGGATCGTCAAGTTCCGCGCGACCGGCGACCCCGTCGATATCGGCCCGGTCGAGGAAGCCTATGCGCGCATGGCCCGCGCGGCCGGTCTGACGATCGCGGAGTCCCGCGTCCTGCCCGAGCGCGACGGACCTGGCTATTTCGCGACGCGCCGCTTCGACCGACCGGCCCCAGGACGCCGGCTGCACATGGTATCCCTCGCCGGGGCGGCCGAAGCCCCGTCCGAGATGCCGAGCCTCGACTATGACGGATTCCTGCGTGCGACCATGGCGATCACCCGCCATGCCGGCGACGTCGAGCAAGCTTTCCGGCGCATGGTTTTCAACGTCTTGGCGCACAACCGCGACGACCATACCCGGCAACACAGCTATCTGATGGGACCGAGCGGCGAGTGGCGCCTCGCCCCGGCCTATGACCTGACCTTCTCGGTCGGTCCGGGCGGCGAGCACTATCTCGCTGTCGAGGGCGAGGGCCGCACGCCGACCCGCGCGCACGTCCTTGCGCTGGGCCGCCGCCATGGCCTGTCGGATCGCGTCATCGGACAGATCATCGACCGGACGCGCGGCGCGCTGGCCGAATGGCCGACCATTGCCGCCGATGTCGGCGTCACCGTCTCGCGACGCGAGATCGCGGATCGTCTGAAGATCACCGACGACCGCTTCGGGTGAGAAGAAGGCCCTGCACGTGGGGTAACCCACGTCAGGAAGGAAAAGACATGACGAGCATCGACGCGGACGCCGGCGGCACCCTCGCGATGACCCCGGGGACCGGCCCGGTCCTCCCCCAGGATATGATCGACCCGGCAACCGCCGACGCCATCCTGCAGCTCGACCGCAAGATCGCCCGCGCGATCCAGACGAACCGGGGCATCAACCTGAAGTCGGAGGATCTCGACCTCCTCACCCTGGTAGGCGCAGTAAAACTGATCGGAGAGGCGCGAAGCGAAATCCTGAAGGAAAAAGCGCAGTGCCGTCACCGGAAGACCTCTATCGCCGCGGCGAATTCTACCTCGATCGCGTCCGTGGCAAGGACGGCGAGGTCGTCAGCCCGAACCTCTACATCTGCTGGTACGACCCGGTCACCGGCCGGATGCAGCGGCGCAGCACGCGCACGGCTGATCTTCGCCTAGCGGTCGAGGTGCTCGACCGGCACTATCTGGCGTTCCACCAGCCTGCTGCTGACGACAAGGTGGCCTACACGGTCCATCAGGCGATGACCGACTATTGGACGCTGCACGGCGCCGAGCAGGCCAGCGCCGACGCGATCCGTGCCCGGCTGAAACTGGTGAACCGGTTCATCGACCATGAGATCGCGATCGGTGTACTGCGTGAACCCGTGCTGCCGACGGTGCTGGACGCTGAATGGCTGATGCGTTTTCGAAAATGGGGGACCGAGATCGATCCCGTGACCCAGCGGCGGCGTGACCCGGAAACCCGGGAATGGACCGTGTCGACCCGCAAACGGGCGAAGTCGACGGTCGAGGAGAGCATCATCCAGCTGAAGGCAGCCTTGCGGTTCAACGTGAAGCGTATGGAGGCGGTGCCTGAACTGAAGCACCTGCCCCGCGCCGCCGTGACGCCAGAGCGCAACTTCCGCCTCTCGCTCGACCAGATCGCCGAGATGCTCGACTATACGGCGGAAGGAGACCCGGAGCTCAGCCCGGCGCATCCGGCACGACTGATGCCACTGCGCCGCTACCTGATCGGTGCGATCTGTACGCTAGCGAGGCCGGACGCGCTCTACGATATTTCGGTGCGGCCCGACCGACAGCAATGGCATCGCGACGCCGGCGTGCTCGACCTCAACCCGGCGGGGCGGATCCAGACGCGCAAGAACCGACCGGCTCTCCCCGTGACATCGCTTCTGGCGAACTGGCTGGAGGCGACGGACGACCGGCTGGTCTGTCACGAGAGCGTGGTCGAGGAGGATGAGGACCGTTGGGTGGTTCAGCGGCCCGTGGCGGACGTCAAAAAGGCGTGGAGCGTCATGGCAAGGCGGTTCGGAGTGCCGATCGGCTTTGGCCCCAAGCTGATGCGTCATAGCATGGCGACCCTGATCGCACAGCGCGGCGTGTCGCAGCAGGAGATCCCGCTGGCGCTCGGCCATGTGGTGCTGCCCCCGTCGACGCGGCGCTACGTGATCTTCAGCCCGGCTTATCTCTCCGAGACCCGACAGGGGCTGGAGGACATTGCGTCCGAGCTGGCGCGGAAGATGGCGACGCCGCTTCACGCAAAAACCACGCAAGTCGGTCCCGATGGACGGCGGCGACGGGTATGATGGCCAGTCGTTTTCACGCCATCGCTGCCGCTCCCAATCCGCTGGCGCAGCCGCCTTAGCGCCCTCGAAGCCCTCGTGAGCACGGATGTTCCACTCGGCATGACACGCAAAAGGCACGCAAAACCGTGCCACGCAACTCGGGGGCCTGAAAACCAAAAACCCCGCTAAGCCGTTGGCCTAGCGGGGTTTTCGATGGTGGGCGTGGCAAGGATTGAACTTGCGACCCCTGCGATGTCAACACAGTGCTCTACCACTGAGCTACACGCCCGCCGGAGGTGGGCCAATTAGCAGGTTCGATCGGGCTGGCAACCCCTAAATTGCGCCGTCGACCGAATCCGCGTGAAAAAGTCGGTCCACCTCCATCACCAGGTCACGCAGGTGGAAGGGTTTGGACAGGACGCGGGCGTTGGGCATCGCCTGCCCGGCCTTCAGCGTGACCGCCGCGAAGCCGGTGATGAACATCACGCGCAGATCGGGGACGATCGCGGCGGCGCGCTGGGCGAGTTCGATGCCGTCCATCTCGGGCATGACGATGTCGGTCAGCAACAGGTCGAACCGCTCGCTCTCCAACAACGGGAGGGCCGCCGTGCCGCGATCGACCGCCGAAACCCGGTATCCCGACCGGGTCAGCGCGCGCGTCAGATATTCGCGCATGACCTCGTCATCTTCGGCCAGCAGAATGTGAAACATGTCGTGATTCCGATCCATCTTGGCCATCAGCTTAGCGAAAAGGTGGTTAATATTTCCAGACCATTGCGTCGATCCGTGCCTCGACCTAGGCTCATGGGCAATGGCAAGCCCGACCCCCGGCGCATCTTTCCAAAGCCTTGGCGGGCCGGTCACTGGCCCGGTCGTGATCTCGGTGCCCCATGGCGGGCGTGATTATCCGCCTGCCCTGATCGAGGCGTTGCGCGTGCCGCTTTCCGCCGTGATGGGGCTGGAGGACCGGCTGATCGATCTGGTCGCGCAGGGGGCCTTCACCGACGAGCCGATGCTGGTCCAGACCCTGCCCCGCGCCTGGATCGACCTCAATCGCGACGAGAGCGAGCGGGATCCGGTCATCGATCTGGGCGCGCGGCCACAGGGGCGCGCCTCGGCCAAGTTGCGCAGCGGGCTGGGGCTCGTCCCGCGCCGCGTCGCCGGGCATGGCGACATCTGGTCGCGCCGCTTCAGCGATGCCGAGATGACCGAGCGGATCGCGACCGATCACCGCCCCTATCATGAGGCGCTGGAACAGGCTCTGGCGGAGGCACGGGCGCGGTTCGGCGTCGCCGTCATGCTCGACCTTCATTCGATGCCGCCGCTGGGGGCCGCCGACCTGGTGCCCCGGATCGTGATCGGGGATCGCCACGGGGTGACGGCGGACACCCGCTTCGTTCGCCGGATCGAGGCGGAGGCGCGGGCTTGCGGCATCGCCGTGACCCGCAACGCGCCCTATGCCGGGGGCCATATCGTGCAGCGCCATGGCGCCCCCCGACGCGGCATCCATGCGATCCAGTTGGAACTCGACCGCTCGCTCTATCTCGACAGCGCGCTGGAGGCCCCCGGTGCGGGCTTCGACGCGACGGTGACGCTGGTCCGCGCGATGCTGGCCGCCCTGGCCGCCGAGGCGCTGGGCCAGCCGGTTTCGCTCGCGGCGGAATAGCCCGAACAAAAAACCACCTCGCACAAGGGGGAGAGCGCGAGGTGGCCAAGGTTCAGGGAGGAGACACGCTGAAAGCGTGTCATACGACATCGCGAAAGGGGGGACACGACGCCGTACAGGATATAAATAAGAAGGGGCCTATTTGGTTCAACCCTGCCCAGCACAATTCGTCATTTTTTCGTCACGGCTGGTGGAAGACCGCCCATTGCGGCCGCCGGGCGTATGTGAAACGCTCCCGCCATGACCACCAATAGGCAAGCCAGCACCGGAGGATGCCAGTGCGGAGCGGTGCGCTTTCGTATCGCGGGGCCTCTGGGCGACGCCTCCATCTGCCATTGCCGAATGTGCCAGAAGGCCACGGGCGGATTGTTCGGCCCTTATGTCAACGCTCCGCGCGATGCGGTGACCTGGACCAGGGGCCAGCCTGCTCATTTTCAGAGTTCCAACAAGGTGCGCCGCGGATTCTGCCGGGATTGCGGGACGCCCCTCACCTTTGAATATGGGGAAAGCATCAGTTTTGCGATCGGCACGATGGACGAACCGCGATCGATCGAACTGAAAGAGCAACTGGCTTCGCCGGAACGGATCGCGGACTTTGACGCATGGGCGAAGCTACCGGAACATCCGGTGGATGAGCCCGAGGCAGCGGCCTATCTCGCCCAAATCGTCTCGTTCCAGCATCCCGATTTCGATACGCACGACTGGTCGCCAAGGGCATAGGCGGGGCTATTCGCCCCTCGGCGCTCTTGGGCCGGGTCTGGTTTGTCGAAGCCCCTATCCGGGGGACCATCAGCGCGCGCGAAAACTCATCCGGGCGAGCAGGCCGTCGCGCAGCAGGAAATGATGGCGCAGCCCCGCCGCGACATGGATCGCCACCAAGGCCAGCATCAGCCAGCCGAGAATCTCATGCGCCTCATGCCCGAACCCGGCGGCGGCCTTGCCGATCGGCAAAAGCGGCACGTCGAACAGGCCGAACCAGCTGACCGGGCGCGGCACGTCGCGGCCCGATCCCATCGCCCAGCCGGTCATCGGCATGGCGATCATCAGAAAATAGAGGGTGGCGTGCAGCGCATGGGCGCCGCCACGGGCCCAGACCGGAATTTCAGCGGGCAGGGGCGGCGGGCGATGGCCCAGTCGCCAGACGATCCGCGCGGCGGTCAGCGCCAATACGGTTAGGCCGATCGCCTTGTGCAGCGGGATGGTCCCCGGCAACAGGCTTTCGTGGAGCAATCCGATGGCCAGATTGGCCATGACCAGCGCCGCGATCGTCCAGTGAAAGACGATCGCGACCTGGCTGTAGCGCGGACTGGCAACGACCGGCCCGCGCATCCCATCAACCCAGCGGCTGGAGCTGCGGCTGCGGCATCTTGCCGAGCTGCGCCTGACGGGCGAAGATGTCGCGCATCAGCGACAGCGAGAAGAGATGCGCATAGAGCAGCGGCAGCATGCCCGACTGGCTCATCTTGCGCAGCTGGTCACCGCGCAGGTCGACCAGCTTTTCCTCGTTGATCATCTGGAAACCGCGATAGACGAAGGGCTGGTCGGCGCCTTCCGGCTGGATCGAGACTTCGCCGTCCATCAGCAGACCCATTTCGGTCAGCTCGGTCATGAAGTTCTGGGTGCGGGCCCCGGCCTGTTCGAACGATTCGTTGAACGACAGGATGTTCTTGGTCAGCTCGCTGGGCTGGTTGCCGTCGAACAGCGCATCGCCCTCGTCGAACGCGCCGATCGTCGGCGAGGTCGGGTCGAAGCAGAGCGACAGCTCTTCCGACTCGGGACGCAGCTTGGCCAGCATGTACGGATAGCGGCGGATATAGGCCGGGACGTAGAAGTTCGTCTCGGTCAGGCGGCCTTCGTCGTCGACGAAGACGTTCACGCCCTCGTTCAGGCCCATCAGCGCCAGCGGGATCGGCTGGTCGCCGACCGAGAAGACGATCGGCATGAAACGCTGCACCAGCGGAAATTCATCGACGGTCACGGGGATCGCGTGCTGGCCGACCAAGAAAGGCGCGGTCTCTTGCGGACGAACCTTGAAGTTGGCGTGAGCCTCGCTCGAAAGCGGCTCCAGGCCGTTATAGAAAAGGGGAAGGGACGGCGCGCTGGCCATGATAATCTCCAAAAAACTCGTCCACGCGAGCCCCCCGGCCGCGCGTCGTGCCCCCGTGTCTATGGGCCCGAAGCCTCATGCGCAAGCGACGAGCTTGCCGGGATTGAACAGACCGTGCGGATCGAGCGCCGTCTTGATCGCGCGGATCGCGCTAACCCTTTCAGGGGAAAGGCGTAGCAGTTCGTCGCGCTTCATCTGGCCGATGCCATGCTCCGCCGAAATGGTCCCCCCCGCCGCCATGACCAGGTCATGGACGAAGCGGGTGATGGTCGCCGCCTGCTCGGCATAGAATCGGTCGCGATCGGTGCCGGGGGCGGCGCGGACATGGAAATGGATGTTGCCGTCGCCCAGATGGCCGAAGCCCGAGGCATGGGTGCCGGGAAAGCGCGCGTCGCACGCCGCCGCCGCCTCGACCATGAAGCGCGGCATCGCGTCGACCGGCACAGCGATATCGTGCTGCACCGCCGGGCCCAGCGCCCGCTCGGCATCGGACAGCGAATGGCGGAGCAGCCAGAAGGCCTCGCTTTGCGTTTGCGACGCGGCGATCACCGCATCGGCGACGACACCCTCGGCCAGCGCCCTGGCCAGTTGCGCCTCCAGCATCGCGGCCGGATCGGCGGCGGGGTCGCCGGTCACCGCCTCGATCAGGACATGCCAGGGGTGGCTGGTCTGCAACGGGCTGCGCGCCCCGGGCAGATGCGCGACGGCGGCGGCCAGGCTTTCGACGGGCATGATCTCGAAACTCTCGATCATGTCGCTCGCCGCCTGCAACCGGCGGAGCAGCGCCAGCCCGGCGGCGGGGTCGGACAGGCCGACCCAGGCGGTGGCGCTGGCCGCGATCGCCGGGGCGAGCCGCAGCGCCGCCGCCGTGACGATGCCCAGCGTCCCCTCCGCGCCGATCAGCAACTGGCCGAGATCATATCCGCGATTGTCCTTCTTGAGCGCGGACAGCCCGTCGTAAAGCGTCCCGTCGGGCAGCACCGCCTCCACACCCAGGGTCAGCCCGCGCATCGTCCCGAAGCGCAGCACCTGGGTCCCGCCCGCATTGGTCGAGACCAGCCCGCCCACGGTCGCATTGCCCTTGGCCCCCAGGGTCAGCGGAAAGCGTGCCCCCTCCCCTTCGGCGGCGGCGTGCAGATCGGCCAGGATCACGCCCGCCTCGGCCACGATCATCGCCGACCCCGTGTCGATCCGCCGAACCCGGTTCATCCGTCGGGTGGACAGGATCAGCGCCGACCCGTCCGCTGGCGGCGTCGCGCCGCCGACCATCGAGCTGTTCCCCCCCTGCGGAACCAGAGGCACGCGGTGCTCGGCCGCCGCGCGCAGCACCGCCTGCACCTGTCCCGTGTCGGCGGGCGCGAGGATGGCAGGGGCATGCCCCGAAAAGCGCCGCCGCCAATCCACTTCCCATGGCGCGATCAGCGCGGGGTCGGTGACGATCCCCTTCTCCCCCAAGATGGGCGACAGGGCATCGAGCAAGGCGGTCTGGGCGGGCGTCATGGCGAATGCGACTAGGACAGGTTCATAAAGCGTTCAACGATGGGGCTTATGAAGGGCTCCTGCTGACATGTTGCGCCGCTATCGAAACCTCGCCGCCATCGCGTCGATGACGCTGACGACGCCCGCCTTGCTGGGGGCGGCCGACGCGCCTGCGCAAGTGCAATATGCCCAGGTGATCCTGCGCGAACGGGTCGTGATCCGCGTGCCGCGCACGGCGATCCGCCCGATCGCGCCGACCCGCTGGAAGGAGCGCAAAGGCCCCCGCTGCATTCCCGCTCAGCAACTGGCCGGGGCCCTGCCGGGCGAGGACGGGACGGTCGATATCGTCCTGACCGGCGGCAAGCGGGTGCGCGCCAAGCTGGCCCGCGCCTGTCGCCAGATCGATTATTATTCCAGCTTCTATATCCGCCCCGGCCCCGACGGACAGATTTGCGCCGACCGCGATCCCATCCGCACCCGCGCCGGTCGGACCTGCGATATCCAGAAATTCCGCGCGCTTACGCCGATCCCCTGACCGGGCGGCCCGCACGCCAAATCGCGTCGCCCGGATGCTCCCGATTCGGGAGAAACCTTGACTTTTATCGCGGAATCCGCAAGCGCCGGATCGCTGCTGGGCGAGCGCGGGGCGATTCCCATCCCGCCATATCTCGGAAAACTGCATGAGCTTTGCCGATCTCGGCCTCTCCGACGAACTCCTGAAGACGGTCAACGACGCCGGCTATACCGAGCCGACGCCGATTCAGGCCTCCGCCATCCCGTCCGTGCTGATGATGCGCGACATCATCGGCATCGCGCAGACGGGCACGGGCAAGACCGCGTCCTTCGTGCTGCCGATGATCGACATCCTGGCGCATGGGCGCAGCCGCGCGCGGATGCCGCGCAGCCTGATCCTGGAACCGACGCGCGAACTCGCCGCGCAGGTCGCGGAGAATTTCGAGAAATACGGCGCCAACCACAAGCTTTCGATGGCCCTCCTCATCGGCGGCGTGTCGATGGGCGACCAGGTCAAGGCGCTGGAAAAGGGCGTCGACGTGCTGATCGCGACACCGGGCCGGTTGATGGACCTGTTCCAGCGGGGCAACATCCTGCTGACCGGCTGTTCGATGCTGGTCATCGACGAGGCGGACCGGATGCTCGACATGGGGTTCATCCCCGATATCGAGGAAATCTGCACCAAGTTGCCGTCGCAGCGGCAGACCCTGCTCTTCTCCGCGACGATGCCGCCGCCGATCAAGAAGCTGGCGGACAAGTTCCTCGACAATCCCAAGACGATCGAGGTGGCGCGTCCCGCCTCGACCAATATCAATATCAAGCAATGGGTCGTGCCCGTCGCGGCCCAGTCGTTCGAGAAGCGCAAGCGCCTGCGCCAGCTGCTCCAGCAGGAAGAGGTGCGCACCGCGATCATCTTCTGCAACCGCAAGACGACCGTGCGCGAGCTGAACAAGTCGCTCAAGCAGCATGGCTTCCGCTCGGGCGAAATCCATGGCGACATGGAACAGCCGCAGCGGCTGGCCGAGCTGGAACTGTTCAAGCGCGGCGAGGTCAACATCCTGGTCGCCTCGGACGTCGCGGCGCGCGGGCTGGACATCAAGGGCGTCAGCCATGTGTTCAACTTCGACGCGCCCTGGCACCCCGATGATTATGTCCACCGCATCGGCCGGACCGGGCGTGGCGGTGCGACGGGCATTGCCTATACCTTCGTCGCGCCAGACGATGCCGAGAATCTCGACAATATCGAGAAGCTGACCGGCCAGAAGATCGACCGGCTCGAACTCCCCGCCCCCGCCGAGGAGGAGCGTCCGGCCCGTCGTTCGCGTCGCGACCGGAGTGCGCGCCCGACCGAGACGGAGGCTCCCGCGCCCCAGGCCGAAGTCGTGGCGGAGGAACCCCGCGCCCGCCCGCCGCGTCCGCGTCGCGAAGAGCCCCGGTTCGAGGAACCACGCGCGCCCCGTGCCGAGGCTCCGCGCCGCGACCGTCGCCGGTCGGGCGGCGAGGAGGTGGCGGACGACAATGGCTGGAACGGCCCGATCCCGGACTTCCTGAAAGTCTCGTTCGGCCTGTAACCCGATCATGTCGCTCGACATCATCAGCTTCGTCGAACCCCAGCCGCCAAGCCTGGCCAGCCCCTGCGTCAATGTCTGCACGATGGACAAGGCGACGGGCTGGTGCTTGGGCTGCGCGCGGACGATCCGCGAAATCTCCAACTGGAGCGCCAAGCCCGCCGAGGAACGCCAGGCGATCCTGGCGGCCCTGCCCACCCGCAAGACGGAATTGGCCAAGCGCAAGGGGTAGGGTCGCGCGTTCCGACGCTCCCCCCTTTCCCACCTCCGTTCAGGCTGAACGGAGGTGAGGGCCTTGCCGGAACGGAGGCGAAAACCGTGACCGCCCCTTACCGTCCCACGAAACGCCCCGGCCGTCGCTCGGTCACCGCCCGCACGCCCTCGGCGAAATCCTCGGTCCGCATCAGCTTCGCCTGTTCGGCCAGTTCGTGATCCGTCGCCTTCTCGACCAGCGCACGCAGATCGCCGCGTAACGTCCGCCGGGTCGCCGCCATCGCCAGCGGAGCCGCCGCCGCGATCTCATGCGCCAGGGCCAGCGCGGTGTCGTACAGTGCATCGGCGGGTACGAGCTGGTCCACCAGCCCCCAGCGCTCCGCCTCTTCGCCCCGAATTCGCCGTCCGGTCAGCAACATCATCGCCGCCCGCTGTCGCCCGATCACCCGTTCCAGCACCGCCGAAATGCCGAAGCCCGGATGCAGCCCCAGCGCGACGAAGTTCGCCACGAACCGCGCCTCGGGCGCGGCGATGCGGAAATCCGCGACCAGCGCCAATCCCAGCCCGGCCCCGACCGCCGCCCCCTGCACCGCCGCGACAACGGGTGTCGCCACCCCGAACAGCCGGGCCGCCGCCATGTAGAAGGGGCTGCGCTCCCCCTGCGGCAGGGGATCGGCCACCGGATTGGCGCTGACCAGATCGGCTCCGGCGCAAAATACCCGACCCTCGGATCGCAGCAGGATCGCACGGATATCGGGATCGGCATCGGTGGTATCGAACGCACCCGCCAGTTCGGAAATGGTTCCCAGCCCCAAATGATTATTTGGGCTATTTCTTAGCGTTAGGATCGCGACAGGTCCGTCGCGGCGAATTTCCACAGTCATGCCCCCCTTTAGCGCGGTTTTGGAACCCATTGCCACCAACATACCCGTTGCTCGAAAGTCACACCCGCCGGGCTTTGTAACCGGTACCATGAAGGGGCGCTTGAGGCCTTCGTGGCGTTGGGACTAGATGACGGGCATGTCACGATGATCGGTCGGCACAGGCCGGGATCGGGCATCAGGAGCCGGCGGGCTCCGTGCCAGGAGAGGATGCCGGGCGGCCCGATGGCGGGTCGCCCTTTCCTCCCCAGCCGACCCGCCCCGCGCGCCCTTCGCGTCGCGGGAACCCGTTCAGGGTCCGGTACCAAAAAACATGGACCGGCGCGGGACGCAGCATCTCAGCCGTCGGCATATGGGGAACAGACATGAAGACGATGATGACGGCTGCATTGCGCGCGGTGCTGGCGACCTCCACGATCCTGGGCAGCGCGACGATGCTGGTCGCGCCCGCCGCCGCGCAGACCACGACCGCGCAGGTGCGTGGACAAGTGCGTAGCGCGGATGGCACCCCTGCCGGAGGCGCACAGATTGCCGCCGTCAATACCGGCACCAACCAGACCTTCCGCCAGATCGCGGACGCACAGGGCAACTATGTGCTCGGCGGCTTGCGTCCCGGCCAGTATCGCATCACCGCGACGGCAACCTCGGGTGAGACCGTTACGCAGGTCGTGGTCGTCGCGATCGGCCAGTCGGCGACGCTCGACCTGACGATCGGCACCGCCGCCCAGCCCGGCGGCGCGGACACGGCGGACATCGCCGGCGGCGGCAGCAGCAATGTCGAGGGCGGTGAAATCGTCGTGACCGGTGGCCGACTGGTCGAAACCAAGACCAGCGAAATCGCCACCAACATTTCGCAGGAGCAGATCCGCACCCTGCCGCAGACCGACCGCAACTTCCTGAGCTTCGCAGCGCTTGCCCCCGGCGTCCGCTATAATGACAGCGAGACCGACAAGAGCTTCTCCTCGGGGGCCTCGCCCGCCGGGCAGGTCAACGTCTTCATCGACGGCGTCAGCTACAAGAACAACGTGCTCGACAGCGGCGTCGCGGGCCAGGAAGACAGCCGTGGCAATCCCTTCGGCCAGTTGGCGGTCGGCGAATTCCGTGTCCTGACCCAGAATTACAAGGCCGAATATGAACAGGCCGGCGCCGCGATCATCACCGCGACGACCAAGTCGGGCACCAATGAATTCCATGGTGAGGCCTTCGCCCAATATACCGACCGCAACCTGTCCTCGACCGATTATTTCGTGAAGCAGGCCGGGCTGCCCAAGCCCGCCTTCGAGCGCAAGCAATATGGCATCTCGCTGGGCGGCCCGATCATCAAGGACAAGCTGTTCTTCTTCGCCGCCTATGAGGGCAACGACCAGAATCGCGCGTTCAACGTCCGCCTCCAGAATCGCACGCCCGAAAACGTCGCGCGCTTCGGCCAGTATGAGGGCGCGTTCGTCAGCCCGTTCCGCGGCGATTTCTATTTCGGCAAGCTGACCTTCGTCCCCGACGATCGCCAGACCTTCGACCTGATCGTCAGCAAGCGCGTGGAAACCGACATCACCGGCTTTGGCGGGGCGTCGACCAACGCCTATTCCAACGCGCTGAACAAGAAGAACAACGTCGACACCTATATCTATCGCTGGACCTATCGCGGCGACAGCTTCATCAACGAATTCAACGCCAGCTATCTGAACTATACCTACAACCCGACCTCGCTCGATCCGAACAGCAGCACGTTCAACTATCAGGGCGTGATCCGCTTCGGCGGCAAGGAAAGCACGCAGCGGATCAGCCAGGCGAGCTACACGCTGCGCAACGACCTGACCTGGACCGGGATCGACAACCACGTCATCAAGGGCGGCATCCGCTTCGCCTTCCAGGACTATACGTTCCTGAAGAACTTCTTCGTCCAGCCCTTCTACGATTTCCGCAACGATCCGACGAACGGGCTGGACTTCTCGTTTCCGGCGACCGCGCAGATCGGCATCGGCAACCCGCGCATCGCCGCATCCAACTCGCAGGTCGGCCTGTATCTCCAGGACGACTGGGACGTGACCGACAAGTTGCAGGTCAATGTCGGCCTGCGCTGGGATTATGAGAGCAATCTGTTCAACAACAACTATCGCACGCCGGACGCCGCCGCCGCGCTGCTGCGCCAGTTGCCGCAGACCTCCTATTTCAATCCCACCGACTATATCACCGACGGGACCAACCGCCCGCCCTTCCTGGGCGCGTTCCAGCCGCGTGCCGGCTTCTCCTATGACTTCAAGGGGGATCAGAGCACGGTGCTGTTCGGCGGCTATGGCCGCTATTACGACCGCAACGTGTTCAACAACACGCTGGATGAGCAATTCCGCCTGCAATATGCCTATGGCCAGCTCTTCTTCTCGCGCGACGGTCGCCCGCGCGCGGACGGCACGCCGACCGTGGTGTGGAACGACCGCTACCTGACGCGCGACGGCCTGCTCTCGCTGATCGCCAATGCGCAGACCGGCCAGCCCGAGCTGTTCGCGGTGAAGAACAACGCCCGCCCGCCCGTTACCGACCAGTTCACCCTGGGCGTGCGCCAGCGGATCGGGATTTTCCAGGCGAGCCTGAGCGGCAGCTATGTCGCGGGGCGCAACGGCTATACGCATCTGTTCGCCACCCGGAACGCCGATGGCACCTGCTGCAATGTCGGAGACGGCAGCCCGACGCGCAATGCGGGCTTCTCCAACGTGCTGATCGGCTATGACGGGCTGAAGACGCGTTACAAGGCGCTCTTCTTCACCCTCGACAAGAACTATACGCAAAGCTCGGGCTGGGGCTTCAACCTGGCCTATACGCTGTCGAAGGGCGAGCAGAACGGCAACGACCTGTTCAGCCTGCAATATGCCACGCCCGAGGCCTATGGCTATCGCCCGCGCCCCGGCGACGAGCGGCACCGGCTGGTCCTGTCGGGGATCGTCGACCTGCCGCTGGGCTTCAAATTCTCGACCATCACCACGCTGGGCAGCGGCAGCGCGTACCAGGTCACCGACGAGACGCGGGGCAGCACGCCCAGCCAGGTGCAGGTCTATACCGTCTATCCGCCCAAGAACTGCATCAAGGGCATCGCCGCCTTCTGCGAGGTCAACATGACGTTGCAGAACGACATCGAGATTTTCGCTGGCCACAAGCTCAATCTCGCGGTCGACCTGCTCAATGCGTTCAACAGCAAGAACTTCGGCGGCTTCGACGACTTCACCAACGCCACCGACCCGCTGACGCAATTGCCGCGTGAGCTGATCACCCTGCCCCGCCGGGTGCAGTTCCGGGTCGGCTATCGCTTCTGACGATCGACCGGGCCGGGCGCCGCACAGGCCCCGGCCCGGCCCATCCCGGATCGAAGCGAGGAGAGACCATGTACGATCGTCGCCGCGTCCTGACCCTGGGCGGGCTGAGCCTGGCCGCCCTGGCGACAGGCTGCACCGGAATGGGGGAGCGGGTTCGCCCCCCGCGCATCATTCCCCTGCCCCAGCCCGACCTGATCCGCGATCTTCAAGAGCGCACCTTCCGCTTCTTTTGGGAAACCACCGATGCGGAGACCGGCCTCGCCCCCGATCGCTGGCCGACGCCGTCCTTCGCCTCGATCGCGGCGGTGGGCTTCGCGCTGACCGCCTATCCGGTGGGCGTGGTCAATGGCTGGATCACGCGGGAAGAGGCGCGGGCCCGGACGCTGACCACACTGCAATTCTTCGCCGACGCGCCGCAGGGGCCGGGCGAGACGGGGTTCAGCGGTTACAAGGGCTTCTTCTACCATTTCCTGGGCGTGACCAAGGGCCAGCGCTTTGCCCGATGCGAGTTGTCGACGGTCGACACCGCGCTGCTGCTGGGCGGCGTGCTGTTCGCGCAAAGCTGGTTCGACGGCGATCATCCCGACGAAGCGCGCATCCGCACGCTGGCGGACCGGATCTACGGCGCGGTCGACTGGACCTGGATCACCCCGCGCGCGCCGCTGCTGTCGATGGGCTGGCACCCGGAGACGGGGTTCATCAAGTCCGACTGGAACATCTATAACGAGGGGATGCTGCTCTATCTGCTGGCGCTGGGCTCCCCCACCCATCCGCTACCCGAGGGCACGTGGCAGGCCTGGTCGAGCCGGTTCGAGCCGAGCTGGAGCGATCGCTGGGGCGAGCCGCACCTGCATTTCGCGCCGCTGTTCGGCCATCAGTACAGCCATGTCTGGATCGATTTCAAAGGCATCCGCGACGGCTATATGGCCGCCAAGGGCATCGACTATTTCGAGAACAGCCGTCGCGCGGTTCATGCCCAGCGGCAATATGCCATCGAGAATGCCGGGCGCTGGCGCGGCTATGGCGCGGATGTCTGGGGGCTGACCGCATGCGACGGGCCGGGCGATTTCGTCCAGACGATCGACGGCGTCCCCCGCGAATTCTACAGCTATTCGGCGCGCGGGCCGGGCGAGCGCGACGATGGAACGCTGGCCCCGACGGCGGCGGCGGCCTCCATCGCCTTCGCCCCCGACATCGCCATTCCGGCGGTGCGCGCAATGCATGACCGCTATGGCCAGGCCATTTACGGCAAATACGGCTTTCTCGACGCGTTCAACCCGACGCTGACCGATCCGCCCGAACCGTTGAAGCACGGGCATATCGTCCCCGGCGTCGGCTGGGTCGACAAGGATTATCTGGGAATCGACCAGGGCCCGATCGTCGCGATGATCGAGAATCAGCGGACCGGCCTGATCTGGAAGACGATGCGACGGAACCCGCATCTGCGGCGGGGATTGCAACGGGCAGGATTTACCGGCGGCTGGCTGAACGAATAGCCGCCGCCCCTGTTGGGAGCGCGGCGATGACCGACACCATCCTGATCACCGGCGCCTCCGCCGGACTGGGCGCGGATTTTGCGCGGGCGCTGGCGAAGAAGCCCGTCACGCTGGTCCTGACCGCCCGGCGGACCGACCGGCTCGCGGCGCTGGCGACCGAACTGGCGCAGCGGCCGGGCGTGGAGATGCATGTCATCTCCGCCGATCTGGGACGGCCGGAGGGGGTGAAGACGCTGCTCGACGGGATCGCCGACCGGGGGCTGTCGGTCGACACGCTGATCAACAATGCCGGTTACGGCGCGCTGGGCGACTTCGCCGACAGCGATCTGGCGACACAGACGGGGATGATCGACCTGAACATCCGCGCGCTGGTGACGCTGACCCATGCGCTGATCCCGCCCATGCTGGCGCGCGGGCATGGGAGGGTGCTGAACATCGCCTCCACCGCCGCCTTTCAGCCGGGGCCCTATATGGCCGTCTATTATGCCAGCAAGGCGTTCGTGCTGCATTTCTCCGAGGCTTTGCACGAGGAGGTGAAGGGTCGGGGCGTGACCGTCACCGCCCTTTGTCCGGGGCCGACCAGGACCGAGTTCGCCGATATCGCAGGGATGGCCGAGATGCCGTTGTTCACCCGCTTCGCCTCGGATTCCGAACAGGTGGTGCGCGACGGGCTGGCGGCGCTGGAGCGGGGACAGGCGGTGATGGTGTCGGGACTGCTCAACCGCCTGACCGCCGCCAGCACCAGGGTGACGCCACGCGGCGTTCTCCGGCGGGCGGTGGCGAAATTGCAGAGCGGGCGGCGATAGGTTTTTGTTCGCGCGGAGGCGCGGAGACGCGGAGGTGTCTTGCCCAGCCGAAGGCTGCCTGTTTCAACAACCAAGCGGCTTCGTCTGCCGATCGAGACAAAAGTCGCCAGCGCGGCGCGTCCAGACACCTCCACGCCTCCGCGCGAACCTATTCCGCCGTTACCGGTGTCCGGCTACCCCGCACACTGTCGAAGGCATAGAGCGCGCACCCCGTCCAGATCAGCGCGAAGGTGACGATATGGACGAGCTTGAGCGGCTCGCCGAACAACAACACGGCCTGTGCGAATTGCAGGGTCGGGGCGATATATTGCAACAGCCCCAGCGTCGTGTAGCGCATCCGCCGCGCCGCCGCCGCGAACATCAGCAGGGGGGCCGCCGTCACCGCCCCCGCCAGGATCAGCAGCATGTCGAGATGCCGGTCCGCCCCGAACGCCGCCGTGCCATTCGCGCTGGCATGGAACAGCACCGCCAGCGCAGGCGCGGCCAGCAGCAATGTCTCCACCGTCAGACCACCCAGCGCGTCGATCGCGGCGATCTTGCGGACGAAACCGTAAAAGCCGAACGACAGGGCCAGCGCCAGCGAGATGCCGATCGCCCCACCGCCGCTGAACGCCAGCACCGCGACGCCGAGCGCGGCGATCCCCACCGCCACCGCCTGTCCCCGCCGGATCCGCTCACCCAATAGCGCGACGCCGAGCGCGACATTGACCAGCGGATTGATGAAATAGCCGAGACTCGCCTCCAGCACATGATTGTGCTGGACCGACCAGATATAGACCAGCCAGTTGATCGCGATCAGCGCCGCGCTGGCGCAGAGCAGCAACAGGGTCCGCCCCCGCGCCGCCGCGCGAATCGCGGCTCCACGCCTGGCGATCAGCACCACCACAGCGAGTAACAGCAACGACCACAGGATACGATGCGCCAGCACCTGAAGCGCGGGCACGCCCTTCAACAGCTTCAGATACAGCGGCAATATGCCCCAGCTGATATAGGCCCCGATGCCGAGCAACAGGCCGGTGCGTGCGGTGCGATCGGTCGTCATGCCCGCCCATGTCCACGCTTGGACGCGGGAAGGCAAGCCGGGGCGTTACCCGGTGACCATCCCGCTCACCTCGACCAGGCCGCCGCGATTGATCACGCGCCCTGCGACCATGCCGCTGATCCGGACCTCGGCCCCGCGCTCGACGACGACGTCACCCGCGACCATTCCCTTGATGACGGCGCGGACACCGGGCGCCACGATCACGTCTCCGCCGATCATTCCGTTGACCACGCCGTCCGAAGAGACGTCGACCGATCCTGCCATCATGCCGCGCATTCCGCCCTCCTGCTTTCGATGTAGGACGCCCGCCCGGTGGATAGGTTCATGCGCGCGCTTTGACTTCGCTCAGCGTGAACGGAGCTTTGGTCCCAACCCCGTTCAGCCTGAGCGAAGTCGAAGGCCAAGGGAATCGCTCAATCCGCAAACAGCATCACCGGCGTCTCCAGCAACTGCTTCAACGCCTGGACATAGCTTGCCGCATCATAGCCATCGACCACCCGGTGATCGCAACTGATCGACAGGTTCATCAGCTTGGCCCGCGCGATCGTCTCTCCCCCGCGCCCGTCGGAGCGAAAGACCGGCCGCTCGACGATGCGGTTCGGCCCGATGATCGCGACTTCGGGGCGGTTGATGACCGGCGTCGTCGCGATGCCCCCGAGCGGCCCCAGCGAGGTGAGCGTGATCGTGCCGCCGCCCATGTCGGCGCTGGCGATGTGTCCCCCACGCGCCGCATCGGCGAGGCGGGCGATCTCGGTCGCGAGTTGCCAGACATTGCGGCTCTCGGCGTTGCGGATGACCGGGACCATCAGCCCGGCGGGCGTCTGCGTCGCCATGCCCATATGCACCGCACCCGAACGGTTCACCACGCCCGCCTCGTCATCGTAGCGCGCATTGAGCATCGGAAAGTCGGGCAGCGTCTTGCAGATCGCAACGATCAGCAGCGGCAGCATCGTCAGCTTGGGGCGGTTGCCGCGCCCCGCGTTCAGCTGCGCACGCGTCTCCTCCAGCGCGGTGACGTCGATTTCCTCGACATAGGTGAAATGCGGGATGGCGCGCTTGGACGCGGCCATGTTTTCGGCGATGCGGCGGCGCATCCCGATGACGCGGACCTGCTCGTCGGCGCGGGGGCCCCGGATGGGGGTGTAGCCCTGTGCCGAACCATAACGAAGGAAGGCGTCGAGGTCCGAATGGCGCACCCGCTCGCCCTCGGCGGGCTTCACGTTGGCCAAGTCCACGCCCAGATCCAGCGCACGGGCACGAACCGCGGGCGAGGCCAGCACCTTCTTCTGCTCCCTCTCCCCTTGTGGGAGAGGGTCGGGGTGAGGGGTGGCCACGGGGGACGTCGCTTGCGGCTCCCCCTCACCCCGCCCCTCTCCCACAAGGGGAGAGGGAGTTTGCGCTTCTTCGACGCCGGGATTTTCGGCTTCGAGCACGGGTCCTTCCGTCGCGGGCGATACCGCCGCCTCCACCGCATCCGTCTCGATCACCATCAGCGCCGATCCGATCGGCACCTGGTCGCCGACCTCGCCCGCCAGTTCGACGACGATGCCCGACACCGGCGATTCCATCTCGACCGTCGCCTTGTCGGTCATCATGTCGGCGACCGACTGGTCCTCCTCGACCCGGTCGCCGATCTGTACGTGCCACGCGACGATCTCGGCCTCGGAGATGCCTTCGCCGATATCGGGCAGGCGGAAGGTGAAACGGGCCATGTCAGGCGTCCTTCAACAAGGTCTTGAGCGCCTGGCCGATACGGACCGGGCCGGGGAAATAGGCCCATTCCAGGCTGTGCGGATAGGGCGTGTCGAAGCCGGTCACGCGCGCGATCGGCGCTTCGAGATGATAGAAGCAGCGCTCCTGGACCAGCGCGGACAGCTCCGCGCCGAAGCCTCCCGTCCGCGTCGCCTCGTGCACGATCATGCAGCGGCCGGTCTTCTTTACCGACGCCTCGATCGCCTCGATGTCGAGCGGGATCAGCGTGCGCAGGTCGAGGATTTCGGCATCGACGCCCATCTCGGCCACCACGGCGGCGCAGACATGGACCATCGTGCCATAGCACAGGATCGTCACCGCCTCGCCCTCACGCACCGTCGCCGCCTTGCCGAGCGGGACTTTGTAATAGCCGGTCGGCACCGCGCCACCGGGGTGCTTGGACCAGTTCTCCGCCGGGCGATCCCAATGGCCGTTGAACGGGCCGTTATAGATGCGCTTGGGCTCGAAGAAGAGGACGGGGTCATTGTCCTCGATCGCGGCGATCAACAGGCCCTTGGCGTCATAGGGCGTGGCCGGGATCACCGTCTTTATCCCGGAGACATGGGTGAAGATACCCTCGGGCGACTGGCTATGCGTCTGGCCGCCGAAGATGCCGCCACCGAAGGGCGAGCGTACGGTGATCGGCGCGGTGAACTCCCCCGCCGAGCGATAGCGCAGCCGTGCCGCCTCGCTGACCAGCTGGTCGAGCGCGGGGTAGATATAGTCGGCGAACTGAATCTCGGGCACGGGCCTTAGGCCATAGGCGCCCATGCCGACCGCGACGCCGATGATGCCGCATTCGGTGATCGGCGTGTCGAATACGCGGGTCTTGCCATATTTCTTCTGGAGGCCCGCAGTCGCGCGGAAGACGCCGCCGAAATAGCCGACATCCTCGCCCATCACGACCACATCCGGGTCGCGCGCCATGACCACGTCCATGGCGGAGTTGATCGCCTGGATCATGTTCATGCGGGTGGTTTCGCCCGTTTCGGGGGCGGTTTCGGTGCTGGGATCGCTCATCGATACTCTTCCACCCCGGCGAAGGCCGGGGTCCAGTTGCGAGACGATAGGAGGCGCGCAATGCCCTGCGGACGCCGGGCCGTGGCGAATGGGCCCTGGCCTTCGCCGGGGTGGTGCGGACGGGTGTTCACTGGCGCGCCCATGGCCGTCCGCTCGCCCGTTCCTCGTCCAGCATCTGCTGGCGCTGCTCGTGAAGGTGCCAGGGCATCTCCTCGAACACGCCGTCGAACATGCTGTCGAGCGGCTGGTGCAGGCCATGGCCCAGGATGCCGTTGGCCTCGGCCGCCTTTTGCGCGGCGCGGACTTGCTCGGCGACTTCGCGGTCCTGAGCCGCGTGGGCGTCTTCGTCCCATTCGCCCAAGCCGATCAGATGATCCTTCAACCGCCGGATCGGATCGCCCAGCGGCCAGGCGGTCGGCTCGCCCGCCGAGCGATATTGGGAAGGATCGTCGGAGGTCGAGTGCCCCTCGGTGCGATAGGTGAAATGCTCGATCAGCGTCGCGCCCTGATTGGTCCGCGCCCGCTCGGCCGCCCATTGCGTGGCCGCATAGACCGCCAGCGCGTCATTGCCGTCCACCCGAAGGCCTGCAAGGCCATAGCCGATCGCCCGCGCGGCAAAGGTCGTCGCCTCCGCGCCCGCGAAACCGGAAAAGCTGGAGATCGCCCACTGGTTGTTGACGACGTTCATCACGACCGGCGCGCGATAGACGGCGGCGAAGGTGCAGGCCGAGTGGAAGTCGCCCTCCGCCGTCGAGCCCTCGCCGCACCACACCGCCGCGATCCGCGTATCGCCCTTGGCGGCCGAGGCCATCGCCCAGCCCACCGCCTGCGGATACTGCGTCGTCAGATTGCCCGAGATCGAGAAGAACCCGGCCTCTTTCGCGGAATACATGATGGGCAATTGCTTGCCGCCCAGCCGGTCCGCGCTGTTGGAATAGATCTGGTTCATCATGTCGACCAGCGGCCAGTCGCGCGCGATCAACAGCCCCTGCTGACGATAGGAGGGGAAGCACATATCCTCATAATCCAGCGCATGGGCGGCGGCGACGGCGACCGCCTCCTCGCCCAGCGCCTTCATGTAGAAGCTGGTCTTGCCCTGGCGCTGGGCGCGGAACATCCGCTCGTCGAAGGCGCGGAGCAGCACCATGTGGCGCAGCATCCGGCGGAGCCGATCGGGCGAGAGCTTGGGATCCCAAGGGCCGACCGCGCGGCCCTCGTCATCGAGCACGCGGATCAGCGTGTAGGCGAGTTCGTGGAAGCTGTCGGCAGGCGCGGCGGTGTCCGGGCGGCGCTGGGCACCGGCGGGCGGAACCTCCACCCCGGCGAAGTCGACCGCATCGCCCGGCCGGAATTTCGGCTCGGGCACGTGCAGTTGCAACGGGGCCAGGTTGGCGCGCGAAATGCCTTCTGGCGGCACGGCCATGCTCTCTCCTCAACGCTTCGCCCGATTCCGTCGGGTCGTTGCTATCTTTCAACCGGATGACATTTTATTTCAAGCACCTTTTGGAGCGCTTCATCCGGTCGAACGCGTCGAGTGGCGGGATTTCTCCCATCATTCCCGTCGCCCCAGCGCAGGCTGGGGCCTTTTGGAGAGGGAAGGCTGCTCTCTCCAAGGGGCCACGACGGGTGCTTTACTGGCCGCTGATCGCCATCTCGAACGGCACCACCGGATGCGGGGCCTCGTCATAGACATTGACGACCGGCGCATCGGCCCAGGCATAGCGGACGCGGACATCGCCCGGCGTCGCACCGGCCAACCGCACCTCCGCGCCGTTCACCGTCGCACTCGCGTAGCGACAGGCCGACGCATCGCATAGCTGGAACCCGATCGGTGCCGCCCCGCTCCACGCATGGAGCGCCCCCTGCACGCCCGCAAAGCGCAGCACCACCTCGTCCTGGCCCCGCGTCGCAGAGGCAATCATCGGGCCCGAGGCATTGGCGCGGTCCCCCGCCTCCAGATACTGTTGCGCGAAGACCAGCCGCTTGGCGAGTTCGTTCTTGTCCGCCGGGTGGATGTCGTTGCGCACCCCGATATCGATCGTCGTCGCCAGCGCGCTATGCGCATCGCGCAGCACCGCCAGCCGCTGCGTCTCGCGGAGCGCGGCCCAGCCGCTATCCTCGATCTTGACCGGCGGCGCGCCGAAATTGGCGAGTTGCACGATCAGGAAGGGCAGGTTCGCATCCCCGAACTGCCGCCGCCACCCGGTCATCAGCGCGGCCAGACGGTCGCCATAATCGGCACGGCCCACATCGGATTCGCCCTGATACCAGGCGACGCCCTTCAACCCGATCGGCCCCAGCGGTGCGATCATGCCGTTATAGAGGGTGCCCAGCCCCGCATGGCTTTCCCAAGGGCTGCGCGGATAGCTCTGGTCGTTCGCCTTGTAGATGGAATAGCGCCAGCCGGTGCCGAGCGGGATCGGCTGGCCGCCGGCGGGCGTGAACCGGATCCTGTCGCCGGGCCCGAACATGCCGCCCGGACCATAGGTATCGCCCAGCGCGATGACGATCTCGTTGCGCCCCTTCTTCAACGCCGCACGCGGCACGGTGTAGCGCCGCCAGTCGCCCCAGCCGAAGGTCGCCCCGACCACCACGCCGTTGATCCACACGGTGTCGAGTTCGTCGATCCCCGCCAGTTCGATTACCCCGTCGCCGGTCGGCGCGCTGGGCAGGTCGAAACCCTGCCGGAACCAGACCAGCCCGTTATAGTCGGCCAGCGCGGGCACGCCCCATTCCTCCCAGGGGCTGAATTTGGGCACCGGTTGCCAGGTCAGGCGGTCGGGCGCGTTCCACGGTTCCTGCCCGCGCTTCGTCCCGCTCGCCTTGCGCCACCAGTCGCCCCAGCGATCGCCGAACACGCGGAGCCCCGCCGCATGGTCGCGGGCATAGAGCGCCAGCAGATCGGCATCGGCGCCCAGCCCCGGCAACTTGCGCGCGTCGGTCCCGGCGATCCAGGGCAGGATCTTGGTCCCGCCCCAACTCGAATCGATCGCGCCCATCGGCACGTTCGCCTTGGCGGCCAGGTCCTTGACCATCAGATAGCAGGCCGCCGAGAAATCGCGGACGCTCTCGGGGGCCGACGCCGCCCATACGGGGCGCTTTTGCAATGGTTCGTCGGCGGACAGTCCGACATGATGCGCGATATCGAGCAGCCGGATGCGGTCATTGGCCGAACCGCCGACCAGCCCCTCGCCGTTCAGCGCCTGCTTGGTCGGATATTCCATGTTAGACTGGCCCGAACACAGCCAGACATCGCCGATCAGCAGATCGTCCATGCTGTCCGCCGCGCCGTCCCTGCCGGTCGCGGTCAGGGTCAGCGGGGTCGCCGTCGCCGCCATGGCGGGCAGCGTCGCGCGCCAGCGGCCCTGGCGGTCGGCCGTGGCATCGGTGCTTTGGTCGCCCAGCTTGACGGTCACGCGCTCGCCCGGATCGCCCAGCCCCTCGACGATGATCGGGCGGTCGCGTTGCAGGACAGCATGGGCGCTCATCGGGGTCACGATGCGGGGCCGCGCCTCCGCCATGACCGGCCATGCCGCCACCGCGCCAAATGCGAGCGCCAGACCCACGCCGCCCCGAGCACCCGAACGCCATTGCCCCTTCCGCATCGTCAACCCTCTCCTGTACCGACGATACCGCCCGTTCGCGGCCATCGGCTGTCCCGCCGATCATAGGTTCGCCGGAATGATAACGCTATCGGGAAACGATCCTCCCCGGCACGGGGAGGGGGACCAGCGAAGCTGGCGGAGGGGCGTCCCACACAGGACATGGCTTGCGGAAGCCCCCCTCCGTCAGGGCTTCGCGCTGCCACCTCCCCGTGCCGGGGAGGATTTCAGCGATCGTCCTCGAACGACACTATCGCCTGGATCGGGAAATGATCCGATGGATAGGTCTTGCCCTGATGGTAGGTATCGGTGGCGACCGTGTCCGCCCTGAACCCGCGCAGGAACAGATAGTCGATCCGCCGGTCGGGCGTGCCGGTGAAGTCGTGAAAGGTCATCTCCGGCCCCTCGCGCCGCTTGGCGGCGGTCCATGCATCGCTCAGCGCGGTCGCCAGGGTGCGATAGGCGGCGGTGTCGGGCCGCGCGTTCATGTCCCCGGCCAGCACCACCGGCAAGTCCTTCGCCAGCTTGGGCAGGCGCGACAGGATCAGCTTCGCCGAGCGGTCCCGCGCCTCGGCATCCTCCTCCCGGTGCGCCAGATGGGTGTCGATGAACAGGAAGCGCTGGGGCTTTTGCCCCTTGGTCTCGAACACCGCCCAATTCGCCATGCGCGGCAGGTCGGTGCCCCAGTTCCGGCTGCCGACGGTTTCGGGTGTATCGGACAACCAGAAGTCGCCATGCCCGATCAGGGTCAGGCGATCCGGACGATAGAATATGCCCATATGCTCGTCGCCATGCCCGCCACGCCGGTCGCGCCCGAACCAGCGATAGCCGGGAAGCGCGCGCACGATGTCGTCACCCTGCCGCTGGAGCAGTTCCTGTGTGCCGATCAGATCGGGCGCGGCGCGGCGGAGCAGTTCGACCAGCACGGGCCGCCGCACCGCCCAGCGCTGCGGCCCCTCGTCGGAGGCATAGCGGACGTTGAACGTCATGACCTTCAGCGGCTGGGCGATGGCCGCCACCGGGACCAGCAGCGCCGCCGCCAGCGCCATCACGATCCGCCCGTTCCGCCACGCTTTCATCATCTCGCCATCCTCAAACACCCGCCCGCCCCGATCGGAGCAGGCCATGGCCGCTCTTGGCAAGCCTGCATGGCATTGGCGTGACGGTTTGACGGTTCGGATGCTGGCCCAAGCGATCAGGCGTCGGCCCAGCGCCTTAGCAAATTATGATAGACCCCGGTCAGTTCGACCACCGACCGGTCGCCCTGCCCCTTGTCCGCCCCGACCCGCTGGATGGCGCGGTCGAGGTCGAACAGGATGCGCCGCTCGCCATCGTCGCGGACCATCGACTGGATCCACAGGAACGAGGCGACCCGCGTGCCGCGTGTCACCGGCTCGACCCGGTGGAGGCTGGAGGCCGGATAGAGGACCGCGCTGCCCGCCGACAGCTTGACCCGCTGTTCGCCGTACAGATCCTCGACCACCAGTTCGCCGCCATCATAGGCCGCCGCGTCCTCCAGGAAGAGCGTCAGCGACAGGTCGGACCGCATCCGGAAATCGCTGCCGCGCTTCAACCGGACGGCATTGTCGACATGCACGTCGAACGCCTGCCCCCCGGCATAGCGGTTGAACAGCGGCGGATAGACTTTGAGCGGCAGGGCCGCCGCCACGAACAGCGGCGAGCGGCCCAGCGCGTCGAGGACCATCCGCCCCGCCTCGATCGCCGCCGCCGAATCCTCGGGCAACTGGTCGTTGCGCTTGGCCAGCGCCGCCTGTGGCCCGGAGGTGGCGTTGCCGTCCGCCCAGCCACCCGTATCGATGAGGCTGCGGACCCGGGCGACCCCGGCGGGATCGAGGATATCGGGGAGGACGATCAACATCGGCGAAGCCTAGCCCGTTCAGAAATTGTAGAATAGGCTCAGCGTCGCCTGCCGCCGGTCGCCGGGGATCGCCCAGCCGCCGGTGACGACGCCGGTCGTCGCGTTGATGTTGTTGCGTACGCCCGTCACGTACTTTTCGTCAGTGAAGTTCTGGACGTTGAGCTGCATCGTCCATCGCTGCGCGATGGTATAGGCCAGATAGGCGCGGTGGATGAGGTAATCGTCCACCTTGAACTGCACCGGATTGGCCGCGACCGGCGCATTGGTCGCGAACGACCCCTGATAGGTCAGGCCGTACCCGACCTCCAGGCCGAAGGGCAGTTTGTAGGTGGTGAACAGGCTGCCCGAATGTTTGGGCGTCTGGATCAACTGGCTGCCCGCCTGCGGATCGGCAACGCCCGCCGCCTTGTCGCGGTTGGAGATGCTCTGGAGCACCTTGCCGTCGAGATAGGTGTAGTTGGCGAAGATCGTCCAGGCCCTGGTGATCGTCCCCGACGCGCCCAGCGCGATGCCGTCGACGCGGCTGCGACCGTCAAGCACCTGGAGGCCCGCTGGCAGCGCGGGATCGTTGGAGGGCACACGGTAATTGGTCCGCTCGTTGCGGAACACCGCCGCCGTCAGCTCCAGCTTGCGGTCGAACAGTCCGGCCTTCACCCCCGCCTCGTAATTCCTGGCGGTTTCAGGCGCGACAGCGCAGGGGTCCGCCGCCGTGGCGCTGGCGGGCACGCCGCAGCCCAGCCGCACGGTCGAGGAGGACGGCGTCTTGGCATTGCCATAGCCCGCATAGAGGCTGACATTCTCGACCGGGTGGAACACGCCGCCGACCCGCCAGGAGAACAGGCGCTCGCTGCTGACCTGCGGACGTGCCTGAAGCGCGGTCAGCGGGGTCGCCCCCGGCGGCACCACCACCAGCGGCAATGCGCGGAAATCGGCGTCCTGGGTTTCATAGCGGACGCCGCCGTTCAACTCGAAATAGCGGTTCAACTCCACGGTGTCGAAGGCATAGACGGCCAGGTTGCGCGTCTCGCTGCGCGACTGGGCGGTGATCGTATAGTTGATCGGCCCGGTATAGTTGGTGTTGGGATTGGCGATGTCGATCAGCGGCAGGGGCGACACCGCGCTGCCATTCGCATTGCGCAGCAGCGAGGCGGTGGTGATCCGGTAATTTTCCAGCATCCCCGACACGCCGACATTCAGCACATTGTGGAACCCGCCCTTGCTCCCCGCTTCGTGCCGCAGGTCGAGCTGATCGTAGAGCATCTGGTTCTGCTGGTCGCGCACCAGCCCGCGCGGGCCCGAGGGCAGGTAGGAGCCCGCCGGCACGTTCGCCGGACAGGCCGCGCCCACCGTCGCCCCCGGCGTCGCGGTGATCGGCTGCAAGCCGGTCGAGGCGAGGCAGAAGGTGCCCTGCGGCGCGGAGGTGACGCTATACTGGGTCACCTGCTGCCAGCGGGTCAGGTTGCGGACGCTCCAATGCTCGTCGATCTGGTGGCGGAAGGTCGCGGTGAAGCGATCGACCGTCGTATCCTGCCGGTCGAGATTGGCGATGCCGTAATAGCTGCTGCGCCTGGCCCCGGGCACGAAGCCATCGACCACCCCGTTGTCGAAATAGGGAATGCCATAGATCGGCGTGTTGCGATCTTCCTGATGCACATAGGCGAGCGTCAGGCTGGTAGGACCGGTGATGCCGATCGTGACGGAGGGGGCGATGCCCCAACGCTCCATCTTCTCGACGTCGCGACCGGGCACGTCGTTATGGTGATAGGCGCCGTTCAGCCGCACCGCGACCAGATCCGACACGCGGACATTGCTGTCGATCGCGCCGCGATAATAATTGTCGGTGCCGACCGAGCCCTGCGCGATCGTCAGCGTCTCGGGCGTCGGCACCTTGGAGACGAGGTTGATCGTGCCGCCGACGGAGCCCGATCCGTTGAAGACGCTGTTCGCGCCGTTATAGACCTCGACCTGTTGCAGGTTGAACGGGTCGGTGCGGCTATATTGCGCGCTGTCGCGAACCCCGTCGATGGTGATGTCGTTGTTCGCCGAATAGCCGCGCAGGTTGATCGAGTCGCCATAACCGCCGCCGCCTTCGCCCGCGCCGAAGGTGATGCCCGGAATCGTCTGAAGCACGTCGCGCAGCGTCTGGAGATTCTGTTTGCGGATGGTCTGCTCGCTGACCACGGTGATCGTCTGCGGCGTGTCGAGCAGCGGCGCGGTCGCCTTCGGGCTCTCCAGCGTCTCGGTGGCGGCACGCTGGCCGGTGACGATGACGGTGTCGCGCTGGCCGGTCGAATCCTGGGCGCGCGTCGCGGGTGCATGGACGCCCGACGGATCGGCGCGTCCCTCCGTCTCGGCGGCGGCGACATGCGGTGCGGTCGCCAGGAAGCCCACGCACGACAGGGCGATGAACGTTTGTGACATGATGATTCCCCTTCGCACCCGCCGCTAATGCGAGACACTCTCATCGTCAATGAGATTGATAGTGATTATCACGAATGTCATGCAATGTGGCGGTTTCGCCCCCCGGTGCCGTGAGACGCGGACGTCAGCCATTTCTTGCAGGGCGAACCACATTGCCTTACGAGCCCGATGCTGACCGAAATGGGCAGCCAGGCAGAGATTCAAGGCATCAAGCGGAAATCACGCTGCCTGTGCTTGTCAGCGGGAAACCAAGTTTTCACATGCCTTTGTTATCGAGCCCCTTATGAAAAAGCCGTCAAAGGCGGGCCTGCACCTTCCCGTCGAGGGGCGACAGGTGGAACGAGGCCTCGCTGTCCGCCGCTCGTGGCCGGACAACCCATTTTGGCGAAAGTCCTTCCGGCCGATGGATGAGCAAGGCGAAACGCTGTCCCATGTCGCTATCGACCTGAACACGGCATACCGCCCGACCGACCGCGTGCCGTCATGCTGATCCGCCCGGCCGTCGAACGGGATGCACCGGCGTTGAGCCGCGTCCTGCTCGACATCATCGCGCTTACCGGTCGGATGCGTCCGCACGATCCGGACTTCACCCTGTCGCACTATATCGCGAACCGCGACAGCATCCGGTGCAGCGTCGCCCTCGACGCCGAAGGTATGGTCATGGGCTTTCAGTCGCTGGTCCGGGCGGTGCCCGGCAATCGCTATGACGTGCCCGAGGGTTGGGGGATCATCGGCACCCATATCAGCCCGCGCGCGCATCGCAGGGGCGTGGGCACCGCGCTGTTCGCGGCGACGCGGCCCGCGGCGGTCGCGGCGGGTCTGCCCCGGATCGACGCCTATATCGGTGCCGACAATGCGATGGGCTTGCGCTATTACGAAGCCATGGGTTTTCGCACCTGGCGCGAAAGCGACGGCATCGTGCAGAAGATGCTGGTCATCACGCCCGACCGCTGAGAGTCTGTCTGGGAAATTGGCGAAAGAGCCAATTTCCGGCGGCACCGGCCCGCTCCCCCACCCGACCTCCCACAGAGTATCCTTGATGGGAGGTCGGGTGGGGGAGCGGGCCGGTGCCGCTCGAAACTCGCTGCAAGCGAGTTTCCAAACGGACTCTGACACGCGGGCGATGGCGGGACCTCGCGCAATTCTGTATGGCGCGCGGGATGATCCGCCTCAGTGAATTGAAACTGCCTCTCCACCATCCGGACGAGGCCCTGCCCGCCGCCATCTGTCGCCGGTTGCGGGTGACGCCGCGCGAGCTGGTCCGTTTCGTCGTGGCGCGGCGCGGGCATGATGCGCGCGACAAGAACAATATCCAGTTGGTCTATTCGGTCGACATCAACCTGAAAAACGAAGCCGCCGTGCTGGAGCGGTTCCGCCGCGACCGCGATGTGCAGCGCACGCCCGACACCCGCTATCACCTGCCCAGCGCGCCGCCGCTCGGCACGAAGCGCCCGGTCGTGATCGGCGCGGGGCCGTGCGGCCTGTTCGCCGCGCTGGTGCTAGCGCAGGCCGGATACCGCCCGATCATCCTGGAGCGCGGCAAGGTGGTGCGCGAGCGGACGCAGGACACCTGGGGCCTGTGGCGGCGCAGCGTGCTCAACCCCGAATCCAACGTCCAATATGGCGAAGGTGGGGCGGGCACTTTCTCCGACGGCAAGCTCTATAGCCGGATCAAGGACCCCCGCCACCTGAACCGCAAGGTGCTGACCGAGTTCGTCAAGGCCGGGGCCCCGCCCGAGATCCTGACCGAAGCGCATCCGCATATCGGCACCTTCCGCCTGGTCACCATGGTCGAGAGCATGCGCGCGACCATCGAGGAACTGGGCGGCGAATATCGTTTCTCCACGCGCGTCGACGGGCTGGACGTGGAAACCGACGGATCGGGCGAGCGGCGGGTACGCGGGCTTCACCTGAACGGCGGCGGCTATCTGGAGGCCGATCAAGTCGTGCTCGCCATCGGCCACAGCGCGCGCGACAGCTTCGCGATGCTGCAAGGCGCGGGTGTGTATGTCGAGGCCAAGCCCTTTTCGATCGGCGTCCGGATCGAACATCCGCAAGGCTGGATCGACCGCGCACGCTTCGGGCATCAGGCGGGCAACCCGATCCTGGGCGCGGCGGAGTATCACATCTCGCACCACTGCCAGAACGGGCGCACCGTCTACAGCTTCTGCATGTGCCCCGGCGGCACGGTGGTCGCCGCCACCTCCGAAGAGGGCCGCGTCGCCACCAACGGCATGAGCCAATATTCGCGCAACGAGCGCAACGCCAATTCGGGCTTCGTCGTCGCCATCGACCCGGAGCGCGACTATCCGGGCGACCCGCTGGCGGGGCTGGCGCTGCAACGCCATTGGGAGGAGCGCGCCTATGTCGCGGGCGGCTCCAACTACAAGGCCCCGGCGCAACGGGTCGGCGACTTCCTGGCGAAGCGTCCCTCGACCAGCCTGGGTTCGGTCACCCCCTCCTATCGCCCCGGCGTGACGCCGACCGACCTGTCCGAATGCCTGCCCGACTTCGTGATCGAGGCGATGCGCGAGGCGATCCCGGTGTTCGGCCGCCAGATCGCGGGGTACGACCATCCGGACGTGGTGATGACCGGCGTCGAGACGCGCACCTCTTCGCCGGTCCGCTTCACGCGCGGCGAGGACGGGCAAAGCCTGAACACGCGCGGGCTGTTCCCGGCGGGCGAGGGCGCGGGCTATGCGGGCGGCATCCTGTCGGCGGCGGTCGACGGTATCAAGACCGCCGAAGCGGTCGCACAGAGCATCGTCGCGCGTCCGTGAAGATCTTCTTCGACGGCGGCCACCGCCCCTCCGGCATGGAATGGGCGGTGGTGCTGGGAGGGCGTACCCATATCACCCGTGACCTGGGACCGGGCAGCAGCATGACCGCCGAGTGGCTGGCGCTGATCGCGGCCATGCGGGCGGCCCAGGAGGCGGGGGTGGACGATGTCCTTCTGCTCGGCGACGCGGCGGCGGTGATCGCGCAGGCCATGGGCAAGGTGCGGGTGCCGCCCGCTCATCGGGAGCATTTCGCGCTCTGGTCCACGCTTCCCCGCCCGCCGCGCTTCCGGCTGCGTCATATCAAGCGCACCCAGAATCTCGCCGGGATCGCCTTGGCAAGACAGCCGCTCCGCCACCAAATTCCTCCCCTGCAAGGAGAGGGGGACCATGCCTAGCATGGTGGAGGGGTATCCTCACTGGCCGTGACACCCCTCCGTCAGTCCTGAGGACTGCCACCTCCCCTTGCAGGGGAGGAATGAGCCATCGCGAAGGTGCGCGACAGGCCATGATAGAGCTTCTCGCGGCACACCAGCTGGCTGACCCCGTCGGCGATGAAGGCGGTCGCGAACATGGGCAGCATCAGGCCACGGCTGGCGGTCGTCTCCGACAGGATGATGACGGCGGTCAGCGGCGCGCGGACCACGCCCGCGAAATAGCCGACCATGCCCAGGATCACGATGGCGGAGGCGGGCGAGTCCGGGAAGATCGAGCGGAGCAGATTGCCCACACCCGCCCCGACCGCCAGCGACGGCGCGAAGATGCCGCCCGGCAACCCCGCGACCGCCGTGGCCAGCGTCGCCAGGAACTTGGCCGGGCCGAACCACAGGGGCGCGTCGACCCCGACGATCATCGCCCGCGCCGCGCCGTAACCGGTGCCCCAGGTCAGGCCGGTCCCGACGCCCAGCCCCGCGACGACGCAACCGCACAGCGCCGCGAACAGGATCGGCCGCTGCTTGCTCCACCGCGTCACCTGGTTGGTCCCGGTCGCCATCATCAGCATCAGCCGGGCGAAGCCGCCCCCCGCCAGTCCGCCGACGATCCCCGCCACCGGCGCGGCGATCAGCGCGGTGACGATGGGCATATGCGCGCCGATCAGCCCGAAATAGACATAATCGCCCTGCACCGACTGGGCGACCATCCCCGCGATGGCGATGGCGGCGATGACCAGCAGCGTCACCTTCTGCTCATAGGCGGAGGCCAGTTCCTCGATCGCGAAGAGCAGCCCGGCGAGCGGCGTGTTGAACGCCGCCGCCACACCCGCCGCGCCCCCGGCGATCAGCACCGCGCCGCGCAACGGCACGCCGAGGATCCGGTGCGTCAGCCCCATGATGGCGGCCGCGATCTGCACCGTGGGGCCCTCTCGCCCGACCGACGCGCCGCCCAGTACCGCCGCCAGGGTCAGCCCCGCCTTGCCGACCACGGTGCGGATCGACACCAGCCCTTGCGTCGCCTGATCGGGATCGGCCTGCGCCGCCATCACCTGGGGGATGCCCGATCCGCGCGCCAGCGGTACGAAACGCCGCGTGATCCAGACCAGGGCAGCGAACAGCAGCGGCGTCACCACCAGCGGCGCCCAATGCCAGCGCGCGGCGAAATGGCCGAACATCTCGCCCGCCAGATCCGCGGCCTGGGCAAAGGCGGTCGCGGCCAGCCCCACGGCGACCGCACCGATCAGGATGGCGAGCCGCGTCCGGAAATGGACGGATTTGGGCCCCTGCGCCCGCAACAGCGCCCGGTAGCGGGCGGGCGTCCATTTCCGTATGCCGGGATTGTCCGATCGGGGGTCTGCCATATGCCGTCCTCTACACCCGGATCGCGATCGAAAACCAGCCGGAGGCCGCCGTCCGCCTCCCCGATCCCGGCTGCGCGTCAGCCCAACGTCACCCGGTCGACGGCGGGGGTGAAGCGCGCATTGTGCAACTGGCGCAATCGCTCGGTCTGCGCCAGCGACGCGGCCATCACCGCCGCCGGGGCCAGCGCGTCGGCGCGGTGAAGCGCGACCAGCGCGGCCTCGGGCAAGGCCCGCATCGCCGCCTCGTCGATGGTGTACAGCCCGGCCAGATCATGCTGCCCACCGCCCGCCAGCCCCAGCGACAGCGGCAATGGCCGGATCAGCCGCAGCGCGGCATAGCGGTCGACCAGCGCCTGCGCCGCCTGCATGTCGGCGATCACCTCGGTCAGCGCGGTGCGGACACGGCCCGGCAACGGCGTGGGCGCGCCCCGCTCGAACAGCGGCTCGCCCGTCTCGCCGATGGTCGGATCGGCGGGATCGATCGCCAGCCCCTCCACCCCGCCATCATGCAGCCGAAACCCGCCGAGCAGCGCCGCGCGCGGGACATAGGTCGCCTGGAACCCGCCGCCGAAGACGAACAGATTGGCGGGCTCGACCAGCGCCATCAGCGCGATCAGGTTGAACCGCCCGGTCTGCCCGTCCTTGGCCAGGCAGAGCGGCATGTCGGCGGCGGTGAAGGCGAGTTCGGACAGGCCGATGCGCACGAAGCGTCGCGTCGTCCCCGCCGCATGACGGTCATAACGCAGCGCGGCGTGCGCGGTCGGGGAAAGCGGGACGGGGCCGGTCATACCCGTTGCAGACCATGTTCGCGGATCGCGCGCAACAGGTCGCGGTGACGCGGGGCCCGTGCGCGCAATTCGTCCTTCGCCCGCGCGTTGCGTACCGCGAAACGCTGCGCCGTCGCCGCATCGGGCGAGGCCGGATCGACCCGGGGATAGGCGCTGGCAAAGCCCATGCCGTGCAGGATGTACTGATAGCTGGGCCAGGAGAACACCTCGCGCGCATGGTCGAAATCCTGCGGGCCGGGCGAATGGTGCCGCCACAGCTCCAGACGCTCGCGCAGGCCGTCCGGGATGGAGGCGGCGGCGATATTGTCGCGCCAGAAATCCGTGTCGGTCCGCCGGGTCAGGACATAATGCAGCTTCAGGAACTCGATGATCCGCATCCAGTGATGGGTGAAGGTCGCGTTGAACTGCCGCGCCATCACGTCCATCGCGGCGCGGGTGCGCGGCAGGCGGTCGGCGATCGCGTCCATCGACGTCTCGATCAGCATCAGGGCGGACGCCTCCAGCGGCTCGATGAACCCGGCGGACAGCCCCACCGCGACGCAGTTGTTCTGCCAGAAGCGGGTCCGGTGCCCGGCATCGATGGTGATCCGGCGAACGTTCAGCGCGTCGGCCCGCGGCCCGGCATAGCGGCGCAGCGCGGCCTCCGCCGCGTCGTCGCTGATATGCGCGCTGCTATAGACATGGCCGATCCCGCGCCGCGTCCACAGCCCGATGTCCCAGATCCAGCCCGCATCCTGCGCCGTCGCCACGGTGTGGCAGGTGATGGGGTCGTCTTCGGATTCGCAGGGAAGCTGCAACGCCATCGCCCGGTCGGCGAACAGCACATCGCCACAGCGCCGGAACGGCACCTCGTAAACGCCCCCGATCAGCAGCGCGGCGAAGCCCGTGCAATCGACGAACAAATCCCCCTCCACCACGCGACCATCCGCCAGTTCCAGCGCGGCGATATCGCCATGGTCGGTCATCCGGGGCGTCGCAACGTCGCCCAGCACATGCTCCACCCCCAGCACGCCGACACCGTGATCGCGCAGCAGGGTCGCGAATTTGCCCGCGTCCAGATGATAGGCGTAATTGGCGTGGCCCGCATATTCGGGCATCACGATGCTCTTGGGTGCCAGCCCCGCATCGCACAGCATCGCCTGGTAATCGACCCAGTCGGCGAAATCGCCCGCCCCTCCCTCGCGCCCGTGCAGCCAATGCGGCGCCATGTCGATCTCGGTCGCCCCCGCGGGCGGATTGAGCGGGTGATAATAGGCGTCGCCGGGCGTCCCGTCGGCCCAGCCGACGAAGCGCGCGCCCTGTTTGAACGCCGCGTCGCAGGAGCGGATGAAGTCGGTTTCGGTGATGCCGATCTTGGCCAGCGTGTTGCGCATCGTCGGCCAGGTCCCCTCCCCCACGCCGATCGTCGGCACGGTGCGCGATTCGACTAGGGTGACCGCAACCTCGCCACCCGTCCGCCGCGCGCTGGCGGCCAGGCGACAGGCCGCGATCCATCCCGCCGAACCGCCGCCCACCACGACCACCCGCCACACGGGCCGATCCCCCACCCCCGCTCGATCCGTCATCGCTTTCCTCTCCCCCCGCCGCACATTGATCTACATCGACATTGTTTTCATTTGAATTTGTCAGACATAGCGCATAACAGACGCCAATCAAGCAGCCCGGCCGAGGCTGAAATCGAGACTGACATAGGGGAGAGATATGACTCAAGTCGCCGCAACAACCAATGGTGGCCGTTTGCTCGGCCGTGCCGGATTGTCCACCGCACTTGTCGCACTTATCACCGCCACGCCCGCGCTGGCCCAGACGCAGACTCCGCCGGCCGACCAGACCGCCACCCTGCCCAGCCAGAGCGAGGCGGACGGCACGTCGGGCGACATCGTCGTCACCGGCATCCGTCGTAGCATCGAATCCGCCGCCGCGATCAAGCGCGACGCCGCCGGTATCCTCGATGCGATCTCGTCCGAAGACCTGGGCAAGTTCCCCGACGCCAACGTCGCCGAATCGCTCCAGCGCATCCCCGGCGTCGCCATCGACCGCAGCAATGGCGAAGGCGCCTCGGTCAGCGTGCGCGGCCTCGGCCCCGCCTTCAACACGGTGTTGTTCAACGGTCGCAGCTTCGCGTCGGACAATTACAACCGCGCCTTCTCCTTCGACCTGATCCCCGCCGAGTTGATCAGCGGCGCACAGGTCTATAAGAGCTCGCAGGCCCCGCTCCAGGGCGGCGGCATCGGCGCGACGATCAACGTCCAGACGCCGCGCCCGCTCGCGCTCAAGGAGTTCAAGGGCGTCTTCACCGGCAAGGCCCTGTACGAAGGCAATAGCAAGAAATTTACGCCGCAGCTGTTCGGCCTGCTCAGCGACACCTTCGCCGACGGCAAGCTGGGCCTGCTCGCCTCGCTCTCCTATCAGAAGCGTATCGCCTCGATCCGGGCGATCAGCACCGACGGCTATATCCCCGGCACCTCGGTCGGGCCGAACAGCGCGCCGCTCTACACCAATGTCTATGCGCCGCGTAACCAGGACGTGAACGAGACGCGCGACGATCGCACCCGCCTGGGCGCGACGCTGGTCGCGCAATATGCGCCGACCGACGAGCTGACCTTCACCGTCGACGGCCTCTACAACCGGTTCAAGAGCGACACGACCACGCGCGGCCTGGGCAGCTGGTTCGAGCCGACCAGCTATACCGCCGCGCAGATCGATTCGAACCGCAGCGTCACCTCGCTGACCACCAACGGCAATGCCGACTTCATCGCATCTGGCGGGGTGCGCGAAACGACGACCTATGAGGCCGGGTTCAACGCCGAATGGCGGCCCGCCGATACGGTGCGCATGGTCTTCGACGCCACCTATTCGCAGGCCAAGAATGCGGGCGGCGGCAAATCCTATTTCACCGTCATTGGCGTGCCGACCCGATATTCGTTCAACGCGGCGGAAGGGAACGGCATCCCCTCCACCTCCGGCTATGACAATGGCGTGCTGACCAACCCGGCGCTGGGCCGCACCCATATCGCCGGGCGCAGCGGCAACGACGTGACCGAGAAGGTCCAGGAATATCGCTGGAACACCGAATGGAAACCGGGCTGGAACATCGTCTCGGCGCTCCGCTTCGGCCTGACCGGCACCTCGCGCGACAAGAGCAACGTGCCCTTCTCGTCGGACCCGAATATCGGCTGCCTCTATTGCGGTTACCCGACGCTGGCCGATCCGTCGCTGCTCTCGCCCTTCACCCTCGGTTCGCTGGGGCAGAAGGGCGGCAGCGTGCCGACCACCTTCCTGACCTATGATCCGCAGGCCTATTTCAACTATCTGACCAGCCCGGCGGCGACCACCGCGCTCGACCTGGCGCGCGGCCAGCCGGTGGGGACGACCGCTGCGATCTTCGCGCGGACCAACGGCTATGCGGTGACCGAGCAGCCCTCGGCACGGGTTCGGGAAAAGGTCTTCGCCAGCTATGCCGATATGGACCTGGAGGGCACGGTCGCGGGGCTTCCCTGGTTCATCAATATCGGCGGGCGCTATGAATATACCGAGCTGGTGTCGTCCGGGCAGCAGTTGCAACTGACCGACCTGCTTCCCGTGGCGGGCGATCCGACCACCTATACCGGCGTCTTCGCGAACAACCGCGCGGCGGTGTCGGTCAACAAGCGTTCGTCCTACAGCAACTTCCTGCCCAATCTGAACGCGAAGCTGAACCTGACGCCCAAGCTCCAGGCGCGTTTCGCCGCCTACAAGACGCTGACCCGCCCCGCGATCGGCGATCTGGCGCCCAGCCTGGATATCGGGACGCTCCGCCCCGCGACGCTGACCGCGACCGGCGGCAATCCGGACCTGAAGCCGTATCGCGCGACCAATTTCGACCTGTCGCTGGAATGGTATCCCACGCCCACCACCACCCTCTCGGCGGCGGTGTTCCACAAGACGGTGGACGACTTCATCGTCCAGACCTTCGGCGAGGAATTGTTCACGATCGCCAATGCGGGCAATCTGCCGGTCGGCGGGCTGATCGTCGGGCCCAACACCGCCAAGTTCAGCGTGCGCCGTCCGCGCAACGCCCAGTCGCTGAAGATCAAGGGGTTGGAGCTGAACCTGGTCCATACCCTCGACTGGCTGCCCGGCGTGCTGAGCGGCTTCGGCGTGCAGGCCAACGCGACCTTCGTCTCGACCAACCGCGAATTCGACGTCAGCCAGATCGGCCAGTCCTTCGCGGCGGAAGGCATCGGCAATTCGCAGAACGCCACCCTGTTCTACGAGAAGTTCGGCGTGTCGGCGCGCATCGCCTATAACCGGCGCGAACGCTTCCTTCAGCAGCTGGCGGGCGGTCCGGGCAACGAGCCGGTGTTCGTGCGCGATTACGGCCAGTTCGACGGCAGCGTGGCGGTGAACCTCACCCCCTTCGCCCAGGTCTTCGTCGAGGGAACGAACCTGTTCAACGCGAAATATTTCGCGACCGGGCGGTTCGACAACCAGTTGCTGCGCTATCAGAATTTCGGGCCGCGCTATGATGCGGGCGTCCGTTTCTCCTTCTGATGCGTGACCGGGGCGGGGTGGACCGGCCACCCCGCCCAGCGGCACGATCGGCCTGGGTCGAAATCGCGGGCCGCGCGTTCATCCTCAGTAGGAAGGAGAACGACGTGCCTGAAAAAATCATTGCGACAGAAGAGCCCGCCAGCTTTGCCGATCTCCCCATCCAGCCGACCGGCTCGGGGGTGCAGGACCTGGAGATCGCCTATGAGCAGATGGCATTGGCCCAGGGCGATCCCGCATCGTCGGCGGACGGACTCGATGCGTCGATCCCGACCGAGGAGGATGAAGCCGCCATGGTCAGCGCCGCCCATCCGAGCTGATCGTCGCGCCATCTCGCGGGCCATGACATGCACATCGAAAAGCGAAAGGCCGCTTCCTTGACGGGGCGGCCTTTCCTCGATCGAGCCTGACGCGGCGCGATGGCCGGTCAGCGCAGCATCGGCGCCATCCGATCCCATTTTTGCGAGAACAGCGCCGCACACTCCGCGTCGGACAGATTTTCCCAATAGGTCGCCCGGCTGACCCCCTCGACCATATCCAGCAAGATCCGGGCGATGACCATCGCCTGTTCCTCTCGGCCCACCGACCTTGCCGCCGTCAGGACGAATGCCCGATAGAAATCGAAATGCGCCCTGCGCCACAGGGCGAACCACTGGTGCATCGACTTGTCGCTCAGCGCCTCGGACATCAGGATGGTGACGCTCCGCTCGCGCACGCCCCCATCCGGCCTGCACATACGCCAGGACAATTCCTTCAGGGCGAGCACGGGATGTGGGGGCAGGCCGTCGGCAAGACGGAAATGGACCGTCTCCATGACCCGGTCCATCACGTCCATCAGCAACGATATCTTGCTGGACCAGCGCCGATAGACCGCCTGCTTGCTCACCCCGACCGACTGGGCGATCTGGTCGATGGAAATGTCCAGGCCCTGCTCGACAAAGGCGATGATCGCGGCTTCGACGACCAGATGACCGATCTCCGCCGCGCGCTCGACGCTGGGGCGGCCGCGCGACCGTGGGACGGGATCGCGACCGCCCGGAGGCGAAACCAAAACATCACCCATATCGGCTAGTTCAGCCCGCCGCCCAGCGAACGGTACAGTTCCACCATATTGCTCTCGCGATTGAGACGGGTGGTCACCAGCAACTGCTGCGCCGAATAGGCGGTGCGTTGGGAATCGAGCGTCGTCAGGAAGGACTCGACGCCCGTCCGATACCGCGCATCCGAGATTTTCAGCGCGACATTGGCCGCCTCCACCCGGGCCGTCTGCGCCGCGATCTGCTCGTCGATGGTGCCGCGTTGCGCCAGCGCGTCGGCAACTTCGCGGAACGCCGTCTGGACGGTCCTTTCATAGGTCGAGACGGCAGCCTGTTGCTGCGCGCGCGCGACGTCCAGATTGCCGCGAAGCCGTCCCCCGTCGAACAGCGGCAGCGAGACCGACGGCGCGCCGGTATAGGTGAAGCTGCCACCCGCGAAGAGGCCGCTGAGCGCGGTGCTGATCGTGCCTAGCGTCGCGGTCAACGAGATGCGCGGGAACATCGCCGCGCGCGCCGCGCCGATATTGGCGTTCTGCGCGATCAGTTGATGCTCGGCCTGCAACACGTCGGGGCGGCGCAGCAATATCTCGGACGACAGGCCGGTGGGCAGCACCGGCAAGGCCGCACCGCTTTCGCCCAATCCTTGCGGCAGCAGATCGACCTGCACCGGCGCGCCGACCAGCAGGTCGAGCGCGTTCCTGTCCTGCGCCACTCGCGTCTTCAGCACCGCGATGTCGTTGCGCGCGCCCTGATAGGTCGTCTCGGCCTGCCGCGCCTCGAGTTCGGAGGCGACGCCGATCCGAAACTGCGCGCGCGTCAGCTCCAGCGATTGCGCGAAGGATTTCAGCGACTCCTGCGAGATGCGCAACTGGTCCTGATCCGACGCATAGGTCAACCAGGCCGTCGCGATCTCGGCGATCAGGCTGATCCGCGTCGAACGCTGGGCTTCCTCGGTCGCGAAATACTGTTCCAGCGCGGCGCGGTTGAGATTGCGGACGCGCCCGAACAGATCCAGTTCGAAGGCCGAGAAACCGGCATTGACCGAATAGAATTCCAGATTGGACGCGGACGAGCCCACACCGACACCCAGGCCCGTGCCACCGGCTCCGGCGCCAGCACCGGTTCCCGTGCCGGTACCCGTCCCCGCCCCGGCGCCGCCGCCTGCCGCTCCGCCGAGCGCGCCCGCCGCACCCTGGATGTTGTTCGTATAGGTACCCGAACCCGACAGGGTGGTCGAAGGAACCAGATCCGCACGCTGGACCCGGTACTGCGCCCGTGCCTGCAACACATTGGCCGCCGCGATGCGCAGGTCGCGGTTGTTCTCAAGCCCCAGCGCGATGGTGCGGCGCAGGCGGTCGTCGGTAAAGAATTGCTGCCACCCGATCCTGGTCACATCGGGCGCGTCGGACGCCGCCGCCGGATAGATGCCGTCCTGGGGCAAAGTCGCGGGGACGGCGCCCACGGGGCGGACATATTTGGGGGCGAGATTGCACCCGGCCAGCGTCGTCGCCGCCAGCAGGGCCAAGGCAGATTTGGAACGGATCATGGATCAAACTCCCTGCACGGACGGCGTATCGGAGTGGCCATCGTCGCGCGGCTGCGTATCGCCTTCGGCCTTGCGGTTCTTGCTGCGGTCGAACAGCCGCATCACGACGACGAAGAACATCGGCACGAAGAAGATCGCCAGGATCGTCGCCGAGAACATGCCGCCCACCACCGCGCGACCGATGGCGTTCTGACCACCCGCGCCCGCGCCATTGGCGATGGCCAGCGGGAACACGCCGAAGATAAAGGCCAGGCTGGTCATCAGAATGGGCCGTAGGCGCAGCTTGGCGGCCTCGATCGCCGCGTCGAAGGCATTATAGCCCTCACGCATCCTTTCTTCGGCGAATTCGACGATGAGGATCGCGTTCTTCGCCGACACGCCGATCGTGGTGATCAGGCCCACTTGGAGATAGATGTCGTTGTTCAACCCGGTCAGCAGGGCGGCGAGCAGCGCGCCGACGACGCCCAGCGGCACCACCAGCATGACCGAGATCGGCACCGACCAGCTTTCGTACAGCGCGGCGAGGCACAGGAAGACGATCAGCAGCGACAGGCCATAAAGCGCGGGCGCCTGTCCCCCGGACAATTGCTCCTCATAGCTGAGGCCGGTCCAGTCGAGCCGGGTGCCGGGCGGCAGCTTCGCCTGCATCTCCTCCATCGCCTTCATCGCGGCCCCCGACGCCACGCCCGGCGCGGCCTGGCCCAGGATTTCCATCGAAGGCTGGCCGTTATAGCGGGTGAGCTGCATCGGCCCCTGCTTCCACGAGACGTTGGAGAAGGCGGTGAACGGCGCCATCGTGCCCGTGGAGCCGCGCACATAGAGGTCGCCAATATCCTCGGGCGCCATGCGATAGGCGGCATCGGCCTGGATATAGACGCGCTTCACGCGGCCCCGGTCGATGAAGTCGTTCACATAGGATCCGCCCCAGGCCGTCGCGATCGTGCTGTTGACGGTCGACAGGTCCAGGCCCAGCGCACGCGCCTTGTCCTGGTCGACATTGACCTTGAGTTGCGGCGCGTCGTCGAGCGCGTTGGGGCGCACGCCGACCAGCGACTTGTTCTGCGACGCCATGCCGAGCAACATGTTGCGCGCCGCCAGCAGCTTGTCATGGCCGATGCCGCTTTCGTCGACGAGCTGCATGTCGAAGCCGGTGGCATTGCCCAGCTCCTGGACAGCGGGCGGGATGACCGCGAAGATCAGGCCGTCATTATAGCGGGCGAACGCGCCCATCGCGCGGCCGATGATCGCCTGCGCCTTGTTCTGCGCGCCGGGGCGGTCCTTCCACTCCTTCATCGGAATGAACGCGATGCCGCTGTTCTGGCCCTGCCCCGCAAAGCTGAACCCGTTGATCGTGTAGACGCCGCGAATGGCGCTGCCCGCATCGCTCAGGAAATGGTCGCGGACGAGGTCGAGGCCCTTCTGGGTCCGCGCCGTGGTCGCCCCCGGCGGGCCCTGGACCAGCGCGATCATCACGCCCTGATCCTCGTCGGGCAGGAAGCCGCTCGGCAACCGCATGAACAGGAAGGCCATGCCTGCGACGATCAGCGCATAGGCGATCAGCGAACGCCCCCAGCGCCGGGCCGTCGAGCGCGCGCCCTTCTCATACCGGTCACGACCACGGTCGAACTTGTCGTTGAACCAGCGGAAGAAGCGCGCCAGCGGACCATGGCCCTCCCCCTTGTTGGGATCGTGCGGCTTCAGGATGGTGGCACAGAGCGCGGGCGTCAGGATCAGCGCGACGGCGACCGACAACACCATCGCCGAGACGATCGTGATCGAGAACTGGCGATAGATCACGCCGGTCGATCCGCCGAAGAACGCCATCGGCAGGAACACCGCCGACAGCACCGCCGCGATGCCGATCAGCGCGCCGGTGATCTCGTCCATCGACTTGCGGGCCGCCTCCTTGGGCGACAGATGCTCGGTGGTGATCAGCCGCTCGACATTCTCGACGACGACGATCGCGTCGTCGACCAGCAGGCCGATGGCCAGCACCATGCCGAACAGGGTCAGCGTGTTGATCGAATAGCCGAACGCCGCCAGCACCGCGAACGTCCCCGTCAGCACCACCGGCACCGCGATCGTCGGGATCAGCGTGGCGCGGAAATTCTGGAGGAAGAGGAACATGACGAGGAAGACGAGCACGACCGCCTCGACCAGCGTCTCGATCACCTGCTCGATCGACAGGCGCACGAAGGGCGAGGTGTCGTAGGGGAAGATGACCTTGACGTCGGAGGGGAACTCCTTCGCCAGCGCGTTCACCCGCTCCTTGACCGCGACGACGGTGTCGAGCGCGTTGGCGCCCGGTGCCAGCTTGATGCCGATGCCCGAGGCGGGCTTGCCGTTCCACTGCGCCGAGAAGGCGTAGTTCTCCGCGCCGATCGCGACGCGCGCGACGTCGCCCAGCCGGACGATCGACCCGTCGGTGTTGCTCTTCAGGCGGATTTGGGCGAACTGCTCAGGCGAGGTCAGGCGTGACGAGACCGAGACGGTCGCGTTGAGCATCTGTTCCTTGGGCGCGGGCTGCGCGCCGATCTGGCCCGCCGAAACCTGCGCGTTCTGCGCCGTGACCGCGTTGGTCACGTCCGCCATGGTCAGCGCATAATTGTTGAGCTTGATCGGATCGACCCAGATGCGCATCGCATATTGCGACCCGAAGATCTGGGTATCGCCGACACCGGTGACGCGCGACAGCGGATCGGAAATCCGCGAGGCGACGATATCGGCCAGATCGTCCGCGTCATGCTTGCCGTTTTCGGAATAGAGACCGACGAACAACAGGAAATTCTGCGTCGCCTTGGCGACGATGATGCCCTGGCGCTGGACCTCCTGCGGCAGCAGCGGGGTCGCCGCCTGCAGCTTGTTCTGGACCTGCACCTGCGCGATGTCGGGATCGGTCCCCTGCTCGAAGGTCAGCGTGATCGTCACGCTGCCCGCCGAGGAGGAGGAGGACGAGAAGTAGCGAAGGTGGTCGATCCCCTTCATCTGCTGCTCGATGATCTGGGTGGTCGTGTTCTCCAGCGTCTGGGCGTCGGCGCCCGGATAGGTGGCCGTGATCGACACCGCGGGCGGCGCGATCGCCGGGAACTGCGCGATTGGCAGCGTGCGCAGCGAGAGCAGGCCGGCGATGACGACCAGCACCGCCAGCACATAGGCGAAGATCGGGCGATCGATGAAATAGCGTGACATGGCTGGTTACTTCGCCTGTGCCTGTGCCTGGCCCGCTTGCGGCGATGCGCCGGCGGGCTTGGCGTTGGGATCCCACGGCTTGCCCTGCACCGGCATGCCCGGACGCAGCATCATGCCGCCCTCGACGATGATCTTGTCCCCGGGCTTCAGGCCGCTGGTGACGATCCAGTTGTCGCCGACCGACCGGCCGGTCTGGAGCGTGCGCGGCTCGACCTTGTTGCCCGTGCCGATCACCATGACCGTCGCCTGCCCCTTTTCATCGCGGCTGACCGCGCGCTGCGGCACCAGGAACGCCTTGGACTGAGTCCCCTCGACCAGCGAGGCGCGCACGAACATGCCGGGCAGCAACAGGCCGTTGGGATTTGGGAACAGCGCGCGGATCACCTGCGATCCGGTCGTCGGGTCGACGGTGACGTCGGCGAAGCGCAGCGTGCCCTGGGCACCATAGTCGCTGCCATCCTCCAGCGTCAGCTTGACGCGGGCATTGCCGTCGCGGGTCAACTGACCGCTCATGATCTGCCGCCGAAGCTTCAGCAGCTCGGCGCTCGGCTCTTGGATGTCGACATAGATGGGGTCGAGCCGCTGGATGGTGGCCAGCGCCTGGGTCTGCGAGGCGGACACCAGCGCGCCGGTCGTGAACACCGACCGGCCGATCCGCCCGGTGATCGGGGCGCGGATGGTGGTGCGCCCCAGATCGATCTGCGCGGTGCGCAAGGCGGCCTGCTGGGCCGCCACATCGGCACGGGCCTGCGCCGCGCTGGTCTGCGCGTTCTCATATTCCTGGCGGGCGATCGCGTTGATCTTGACCAGCTCGCCATAGCGGCGTGCCAGCGCGGCGCTCGACGCGATGCTCGCCTGCGCACGGGTCAGCGCGGCGCGGGCACTGGCGACCTGGGCCTGGTAGGGCGCGGGGTCGATACGGTATAGCGGCTGCCCCTGACGGACCACGTCACCCTCGACGAACAGCCTCTGGGTGATCAGGCCGTTGACCTGCGGGCGCACATCGGAGGTTTCGAAGGCGGTGGTCCTGCCCGGCAACTCGGTCGTGAGGGTGACAGGCTGTTCGCTCGCCACCACATAACCGACAGGGGACGGCCCCTGGGGCGCCTGCTGCTGCTGCTTGCCACCGCTGCCGCAGGCGGCCAGTGCGAGCAAGGCGCCGGATGCCAACACACGACCGAGAAGCCGATTGGAGGACATATCATTTCCCGCTTGAAAAATTGTTTGAGAGCGATCACTCACAAATAGCGCCGTTAGACCCGCCGTTCGAGCGCGTCAACATGGAATGAGAGAGGCCGTAACGTGTTGAATACCGACTGCCAGCCCCGGTCGCGCGCCGAAATGCGCCGACACAATATCAAGGAGGTGGCCCGGCGCCTGTTCGTCGAGAATGGCTTCCACGCGACGGGAATTGCCGCGATCGCCAAGGAATCGGGCGTCGCCGTTCAGCAGCTATACCGCGACTTCCCGTCGAAGGAGGACATCATCGCCGCGATCGTCGCGGCGGATTGCGAACGCATCGCGGACCAGGACACGCTCAACACGGCGCTGGCCGACAGGGATCGTGCGGGGATCATCGCCTGGCTCGTGTCGACGCCTTGCCGCAAGGACGAATGCGGCGACCGGCTGTTCCTGGAGATCGCGGCGGAGGCGGCGCGTAACGAGCGGATCAATGCGATCTTCCAGGACGTTCGGGCCCAGGCGTTCGAGAATATCAGCCGCGCCTTTGCCGGACTGATGGGCAGCGATACGGTGGAGAGCGAACACCGCACCCTCGCCCAGGCCTTCATGGTCATCTCCCTCGGCTCGGTCTGTGCGCGGACGCTCCATCAAGAGGCGGTGAAGCCGGCCAGCGACCTTTTGATCGACTGCCTGATCGAAGGGACAAATAGCGGAATATCCTTGGATCGACGGGGTTCTTTTCGCGACATGCCTCGTTGATGGACGCCGGCACGAGCCGGTCTGGAAAGGATCATGCGATGGCTGTCAAATTCGCCGGAACGATGAACGCGATCAACCGCGGCATCGAGAATACCAAGGCCGCCAAGGGCGCCGATATGGTAGAGGACTGGGAAGCCGCGCTGGCGGAAGTCGACACGCCGGGTGCGAAGGGCATTCTTCGCGACCTCGCCTCGCTCCGCAAGCAGCTGGAAAAGGACGAGCCCGACGCCGACCGCATCCACGACCTTCTCCACCGCCTGGGCACCGCGACGACGAAGATCGCCGACCGGGCGGACAAGTCGCAGGACAAGCTCAAGGCCCTCGGCCAGGCGCTGACCGAAGCGGGCGAAGAACAGGCCGATGAGGAAGAAGACCTCGAAGCCGCCGCCACGCCCAAGCGCGCGCGCAGCAAGAAGTGAGGGATGTCGGGGCGGCGGCGGTCTTGCTGCCGCCCCGACGACCATGCGGTCGGGGTTGATGGCTCACGTGACCGGAAGCGGGGCCAGCCGACGCCGTCGCTGTTCACGCCTTTTCACGCTTCGGAGAAATGGGACACCGAATTTCGGCGGCCGATGTCCGATTTGGGTGGCATCAGGGCACCTCGTTCGCCTCCCCGACTGGCGCTGTCTTGGGCAGGTCCACCTTGATCTCCACGCGCCGGTTCTTGTCGCGGCCTTCCGGATCGTCCGAGCCGTCGAGCTTGCGGTTGGGCGCCACGGGGCGGGATTCGCCCAGCGCCACGACGGTGATCCGGTCGGCGGCGACGCCCTTTTTGACCAGATAATCCCGCGCCGCCTCTGCGCGGTGGCGGGAAGCGAGCAGGTTGGCCGCATCCGAGCCGGTCGAGTCGCTATGCCCCCAGATCGTGATCGGCCCGCCCAGGGCCAGGACCGGATCGGCCAGCAGCGTGTCGAGCTGCGCCATGCCCGCCTGGTCCATCTGCGCCCCCTTGGCGGGGAAGGGGATGGTCATCTCGACGGGTTCGGCGGGCGGCGTCGGGGTCGGCGAGGGTGCGATATCCGGGCGGATGATCGACTTCTTGGCCTCTTCCGGTTCGGCCGCCGCCAGGTCGTTGCCGGGCATCGCCGCATTATTCTCGACCGCCTCATCGGCTTCGACCGCCGCCGCCTCGTTACCGGCGGGCGCGCCGCCGCCCGGCTGGCAGGCGGTGATGCCCAGGCCGATCATGCCCGCCGCGATCGCGCGCGCGGTCCGGTTGCTCCATGTCGATATCGTCATGCGACATCCCCTCCGATGTGACTGGACTGTTTAGCGTCGGGATCGCCGTGGCGCGAGGGCCCGTAGGACACGACGATATCGCCGGTCTGCGGAGTCGGTCGTGCCGCATGGGTGAAGAAGCGGATGCGACCGTCCTTGCGCAGCACGAACAGCATGTCGGCCTCGTCGGGCAGTGCCGAGCGGGCATGGTCGAAGTTGAACTGCTCGCTGATCCGCGTCTTGCGGAACGTCCATCCCGCCGCCTCGCGTTGCAGGATATCCTCCACCCCGTGGCCGGTGGTGAACATGGCCCGGCCGCGCAAGGCTTCGGGCAGGCTGCGATGATCCTCGTCGTCGCCGCTACCGCCGAGCTGATAGACGGAGTCGCGGCCGATATCATGCGCGAACTCGTTGCAGACCAGCGCATTATACGCCTCGTTGTCGGTCGTCGCGACCAGCACCTGGAACTGGGTCAGGTCCAGCCGCTCCTCGGTCGTCTCGGCCAGGATTTCGCCATGATAGGTCCCGATCCCCGCCTGGCGCGGGCCGGACAGCCTCTGCCAGCTGGTATCGGCGATCGTCACCGGCAGCCCCAGCGACTGGATCTGCTGGGCCAGCGAGATGCTCCACGGCGTGCTGCCGACGATCAACAGGCCCTTCTGGGTCGCCCCGGTGACCTTCAGCCAGCGCGCGACATAGCGGATGCTGAAACCATGGGCGATGATCGTCGCGACCACCACGGCGAAGGACAGGGTGACCAGGATATTGCCGTTGCCATAGCCCAGCTGGTCGAGGCGCAATGCGAACAGCCCCGACACCGCGACCGCGACGACGCCGCGCGGCGCGATCCAGGCGACCAGCAGCCGCTCGTTCCAGGGAATCTTGCTGAAGGCCAGGGCGATCAGCACGGTCGCCGGGCGGACCAGGAACAGCAGCGCGAAGAGGAACGCGGCAAAGCGCCATTCGAACAGGCGCAGCACGTTCAGGTCCAGCGACGCCGAGAGCAGGACGAACACGCCCGAGATCAGCAGGACCGTCACATTCTCCTTGAAGGGATGGATGTCGCGCAACGAATCCAGCCGCATATTGGCGACCGCCACGCCCATCACGGTGACCGCGAGCAGCCCCGTTTCCTGCTGGATCAGGTTCGACAGGACGAAGGTACCGATGACCGCGACGAGCAGCACCGGCGCCTTCAGATATTCCGGCACATGGCCGCGCGGAAAGGCCCAGGCGATCGCGCGCGCCATGCCATAGCCGATCAGCCCCGACACCACCGCCGCCCCGAGCAGCGCGACGACGACGGACAGCAGCGTCCCTCCCTGGTCGACGCGGCGCAGATATTCATAGGTGATGACCGCGCACAGCGCCCCGAAGGGATCGTTGACGATCGCCTCCCATTTCAGGATCGCGCGGGGCCGCGCGGCGATATTGCTCTGGCGCAACAGGGGTATGACCACGGTCGGGCCGGTCACCACCAGGATACCGGCGAACAGGATCGCCACCGGCCAGACCAGCCCGGCGACATAATAGCAGGCGAGCGAGCCCAGCACCCAGCCCAGCGGGATGCCGATCATCATCAGCCGCGTCACCGCGCCTTCGGTCTTGCGCAACTCGCGGAAGTTGAGGCTGAGCCCGCCCTCGAACAGGATCAGCGCGACGGCGACGGATATCATGGGTTCGAGCAGATCGCCGAACGTATGTTCGGGAATGATCACGCCGGTGATCGGCCCGGCGATGACGCCGGCGGCCAGCATCAGCGCGATGGCCGGCCACCCCGTCCGCCACGCGATCCACTGCGCGCCGATCCCCAGAACACCGATCAGCGCCATGACGAGAGCTTTTTGTTCCATATCGCCGCTTAACCTCTGGCGTCCCCAAAGGTAACCGCACGGCTGCTTTTGCCGCATAAAGCCGCTGGCCGGGGGGAGGTGAAAACCGCCCGGCATGGACTTCCCGGTCCGACGGAACAATGGCTTATCGGGATGAGGTAACGGGACTCATCGCCCCTCGACCGGCTCGATCCGCAGCAGGACGACGCCGTGCGGCGCGACGGTCGGCACCACTTCGTCCCCTGCCAGTTCGCGATCCTCGAACAGGTCGCGCACCCGGACCGCACCGGCCAGTCCGCTATCCTCGGGGAGCAGCCGCGCGCGTTGCGCCAGGGTGGTGCGGTTGAAGATCGCGACGGCCACCGACCCGTCGGACAGCCGCTTGCGCCATAGCTCGACCCCCTCGGCGCGGCGGATGCGGTGGCCCTGCTCGCCCAGCCGGTCCTGGTCGATGGCGATCACCGCGCGCATGGCCAATAGGCGACGGGTATCGTCGGTCATCCGGCGCAGGTCGTGGCCCATGATCAGCGGCGCCGCCTGCATCGCCCATAACGCCATATGGGTGCGATATTCGTCGCGCGTCATCCCGCCATTGCCGACCTCCAGCATGTCGGGATCGTTCCAGCCGCCGGGGCCGTGATGGGGGAAGCGCGGATTCCGCTCGAAGCCGATATCCGCCATCGTCTTGTAATCGTCGGTGATGTCACCGGTCGTGCGCCACACATGCCCGCCGACCGACCGGCCCCAGTCGGCGACGTCGAACCGTCCATATTCGCACAGCGAGAACAGGATGGGCCGCCCGGTCGCACGCAATGCCTGGCCCATTGCGTGATAGGCCTGCTTCACGCGCTCGGCCGTGTCGTAGAACCATTCGCCCGAACACAGGTCGTATTTCAGATAATCCACGCCCCAGGCCGCGAAGGTCCGGGCGTCCTGCGCGACATGGCCGTAACTGCCCTCATAGCCTGCACAGGTGCGCGGCCCCGGCGCGCTGTAGATGCCGAGTTTCAGCCCCCTGGCGTGAACATAATCGGCCAGCGCCTTCATGTCCGGAAAGCGATCATTGGCCCGCAGCGCCCCGTCCGGGCCGCGTGTCCCCTGCCAGCCATCGTCGATATTGACATAGACATAGCCCGCATCGCGCAGACCGCTGGTCACCAGCGCGTCGGCCATCGCCCGGATGGTGGCGTCATCGATCCTGTCGGCGAACCTGTTCCAGCTCGACCAACCCATGGGCGGCGTCGCGGCCAGGCCATCGGGGGCGAGCGTCCCCAGCGGCGGCAGCGGGGCGGCGGGCCGAAAGGCCAGGCGACGCACCTCCTGCGGGGTGCCGCGCCGACCGTGCTGGGCGATATCGCCATGCCAGATACCGCCCTTCAGCAGGACACTCCGCCTGCCGTCGAAGGTCGCGGTCCAGTGGCGCGTCGGACGATCGCGATCGTTGATGTTACGGGTATCGAAGTGCAGCGTGGCCCCGCGCAGCACGATGCCACGCATCTCCACGTCGCCATACCAGCGGCTGGTCAGCCGCCCGACCATGCCGCGCCCCTTCGGCTCGACCCGCATCATCGTGATGCCCGGATAGTCGGCCACATCGTCGAAGACCCAGGTCCCCGCCGGCCGAACCTCCGCCGCGACAAGCCCCGGCCAGGCGAGCGGCGCCAGCATCGTGACCAGCCATAGGGCCATCCAGCGGCGCAGACGCGCGGGAGTGACCGCCCGGCCCGGCGTCCGTCCGGCGCGCATCAGCAGACCTCCGCAGTGGAGCGGGGCAGAGGCCCGGACGGCACGCGCGCCGGGTGATCGTAGAAGACATCGGCATCGAGATGATGCCGATCGCCATAGACCTCGGCCAGCAGCGCATAGAGCGCCGGATCATAGGCACGCAGATCCTGATCCGACAGGATGCGCTGTCCGTCGACCACCGCCAGCTTGTTGGAGTTGAACCAGAATTGCGTGCCCTCCGCCCAATATTCCTCGGCGGTGGTTTCGCCATATTCGCCCTTCCAAAGGCCCCTGGCCTTCGCCTCGGCATAGCGCGCCTTGATCCGCGCGAAGAGGTCGGGGTCCGCGACCTCGATCCCGGTCATGATCTCGTGCGAAAATTCATGGACGAAGATGTTCTCGCCGAAATATCGGGTCCCCGGCCGCCCGAGCAGATTCTCCTCCGCGCCGCTGGTCAGCAACCCGCCCATGCCGCGTGCACGACCATTCCAATAGTCGCGGTCGCTCAGCCGCCCGATTCGTTCGTCATAATGTTTGCGTTCACAAAAGGTCAGGACCGGGTCGTCGCGTTCCGGCTTCTTCCAGTCGGCCTGTTCGGGAAGATCGGTCGTCCCCTCCGTCTCCGCCATGATCGCGATCCGCGCACCGCTCTTTCTCAGCGCGAGCAGGATGTCCGGGCGATGCGCCAGCATCTGGACGGCGATCTTGCGCGCCCGCCGCATGGCCGCCGGAGAGACCTGGCTGGACGCAGTGACTGGAATCCCCCCGGCGTCGAGATACCGGGTATAGAATGGAGCGAGTTTCAGCGCGGCGGGCGGCGGCCTCATGGGCGCGCAGGCGCTGGCTCCCAAAGCGGCCAGCAGGCCGAAGGTGAGCGATGGGATGCGGACGTGCCCCCTGGTTCGCAGACCTTCATCACGTTCTCTTCGGGTCCGCCCACATCCAGCAGCCATAAGTCCAACCTTTGTATTTCGTATACGAAGATTGGGCTATGCCGAACGGCTTGTCCAGTCTGAAACCTGTGCCCTCATCATCCCGCCCGCGATCAGGCGAAGGAGTAAGCCCGCCAAGGCTCCGCTGCCACGAAATCCTCCGGCGGGATGCCAGCCGTCGACAGCGCCCAGGCCAATTTCCGCACCGGCGCATCCCAGTGACTGCCACCACCGAAGGTTCGCCGCGCGCTGTGCCAGCGTGAGCGAATGCTAGCCCCGGCGTTTCCTTCATCCGCGCCGGGGCTAGTTCATTCTTGCTTAGCCGTTCTGCGATGATTGCGATACAAAGCCCGAATGGTGGGCGTAGCAGCGAGTGCAGATAGCAAATCGATCGTCATCCTTGGACATGGATTGGCGATTACGGAAGAATTTGAGTTATCCACTGGCATCGTCGTCTCGCCAGCTATTCCGAAGCTGGACCTTCAGGCAACGGTAGCGGGATGCAATCATTTCGGCGACTACGCTGCTGCACTACATCCGAACTTGATCGGCTTGCGGTTGCAACCAACGTTACGTGAGATCAAGGGCGGGCATTATGGCGGACAGGGTGCCATAATGGCCACTAAACCACTGCAAAACAATGGTTTTTGGCGGGCTGCGCCAGACCCGGATGAGCACTATGTCTACGCTATACCCCTCTAAGTCCCTCTTCGCGACCGCCTAATAGGCCGTCCAACGTGGTGACGGCCTCGGCAAGCCGTGCCTTCGCCTCGGAAACGTCGATCTCTCGGAGAAGATCGTCGCGGTCGGCGTGGCGGAGGACAAGCCGAAGCACCTGGTCGGAATGGCGCATCAATGTGATGAGGCACTCGCCGCTGGGGCCGTTGCACGCCTGAAACCAGTTCTTGACGGTGCGCTCGTTGCAGCCTGTGATCCGAGCGACCTCCTTCACCTTATGCGGCCGGTCGCCAAATTCGACGGCGAGCGCGGCAGCGATCTCGCGGGCGAACATCGCGGCATCAAGCGTCGAATGTAGCGCCCCATCACGGTGGGACTGAAAAGTTCGCGCCTTCATGGACCAAGACATCCCCTCTTGCACGGGATACGGCTGACCCAATTCAACACAGAAGAGCTACATTCTCGTGGCAGCAGCGGAGCGGTCTGAAAGTCTCGATAGTGCGCCCCCGGCCAGGACGCGGGCCGCGCGCTACGTCCGCATGTCCACCGATCATCAACGCTATTCGACTGAAAATCAGGCGGACGCGATCAACGAGTATGCGGCGCGGCGTGGCTTCGACATCGTGCGTACCTATGCCGATGAAGGACGGAGCGGCCTCAACATCGCTGGTCGCGAGTCACTGAAGTCGCTGATCGACGATGTTCGCAACGGCCGCACCGATTTCACGGCGATCCTCGTCTACGACATCAGTCGCTGGGGTCGTTTTCAGGACGCCGACGAGAGCGGCTATTATGAGTTCGTGTGCCGCGAGGCCGGCATCACCGTCCACTACTGCGCCGAACCGTTCGAGAACGACGGCAGTCCCAGCTCGACAATTATGAAGAGCGTGCGCCGCGTCATGGCGGGGGAGTTCAGCCGCGACCTCTCGACGAAGGTCTTTGCCGGCCAATGCCGGCTCGTCACGCTGGGCTATCGTCAGGGCGGACCTGCCGGGTATGGATTGCGGCGGCAACTCGTCGACGAGAAGGGGCAGCCAAAGACCGAGCTTCAAGCCGGCGAGCAGAAGAGCCTCCAGACCGATCGCGTCGTGCTGGTGCCGGGTCCACCGGATGAAGTGGAGACGGTCCGCCGAATCTACCGCCTATTCGTCGAGGAACGTCGTTCCGAGCGCGAGATCGCTGTGATCCTCAACGAGGAAGGGCGGAGAACGGATCTTGGCAGACCATGGACGCGAAGCGCCGTTCACCAGATTCTGAGCAACGAAAAGTATGTCGGCAACAACGTCTACAATCGCGTCTCCTTCAAGCTGAAGAAGAAGCGGGTGGTGAACCCGCCGGACATGTGGATCAGGGGCGATGGGGCGTTCGAAGCCATCGTCGATCCGTCTTGGTTCCAGGCTGCCGCGAGGATTCTGGAGGAGCGAGCGCGGCGATTCTCGGACGACGATATGCTGCGGATGCTGTCCGATCTGCTGGCGTCGCGCGGTCTTCTATCAGGGTTGGTCATCGACGAGATCGAGGAGATGCCTTCGGCCGCCAGCTATCGCCATCGCTTCGGCAGCCTGCTCCGCGCGTACCAACTCGTCGGCTACGCGCCGGATCGCGACTATCGTTACATCGAAACCAATCGTCATCTTCGCCTGCTGCATCCCGAGATCGTCAGCGAGGTCACGCAAGGGATCGAGGCTACGGGCGGCGCGGTCGGTATCGACGCCGCGACCGACCTGCTGACCGTGCATAGCGAGCTGACGGTGTCGATCGTGGTCGTCCGATGCCACGCAACGCCGGCTGGCACGCTTCGTTGGAAGCTTCGCCTAGATACGGGTCTGCGGCCGGACCTTACGATCGTCGCGCGGCTGGACGCCGATAACAGGCGCCCAAAGGACTTCTACATCCTGCCCTGGATTGATGTCGGATCGCGCGAGACCTTGAAGATGGCCGAATTGAACGGCCTCCACCTCGATGCTTATCGGGTCGACGACCTCGCCCCGCTTTACCACCTGCTGCGCCGCAGCCCGATGCCGAGGGCCGCATGACCGAAGTCGCAACCGACATCGTATCGATCCCGCTCGCCGCGATCGAGGTACTCAATCCCCGTATCCGCAACCGTCGCATCTTCGAAGAACTCGTCGAGAGCATCCGGGCGGTCGGGCTGAAGAAGCCGATCACCGTTACGCGAAAGGCAAACGGGAATCGCTACGAGTTGGTTTGTGGTCAGGGTCGCATGGAGGCTTTCATCGCCCTCGGGCAGATGGAGATACCGGCGGTCGTCATCGAAGCGTCGCGGGAAGACTGCTACGTCATGAGCCTGATCGAGAACCTCGCTCGTCGCAACCATTCGCCCCTCGAATTGATCCGCGAGGTCGGCGCCATGCGTGAACGTGGCTACGATTACGCGCAGATCGCGGCCAAGATCGGCTTCAGTCCCGAATATGCCTGGTCGATCTGCTTCCTGCTCGAACGTGGCGAGGAACGGCTGCTCGACGCGGTCGAGCGCGGCGTCGTACCGCATACTATTGCCGTGGAGATCGCCCGGGCGAACGACACCGAGGTGCAGCGCGCATTGACGGAAGCCTATGAAACGAAGGCGCTTCCGGGCGATCAGGTGCTCGCGATCCGGCGAATCGTCGATGAACGCAATCAGATCGGCAAGGGCGTGAAGTCGATCAGCCGGCCTCAGAAGTCCACGAAGACCACCGCTGCCGCGCTCGTGCGCAGCTATCGGCGAGAAATCGACCGGCAGAAACTGATCGTGAAGAAGGCGGCACTGGCGCAAGGACGCCTGATCTTCATCGTCAACGCGCTGCGCCGGCTTTTGGAAGAGGAGCATTTCGTGACCCTGCTGCGTGCGGAGTCGATCGGCACGCTCCCGCAGCCCCTCGCGGAGCGCATCGGCGTACAGGAGGCGTGATGGCCGAACAGGTTCATATCGGGTTCGAACGGCAGGTGCTCGTCATCCGGCTGGCCGACATCCTGCCTCTCCGCCGGCTGGCGCCGAATGTCGCCCGTTCCAAACGCTATGCACGCATAGCGACGTCGATCGCGGAAGTCGGTGTCATCGAACCGCTCCCGGTTTCGAAGGCGAATGCTGACGGGAAGCATCTGCTGCTGGATGGCCATCTCCGCTATCATGCTCTGTGTGATCGCGGCGAGGAAAGCGTCCGCTGCGTCATCGAGGACGATGACGAGAGCTTCACCTACAACAAGCGGGTGAACCGCCTCGCGACGGTGCAGGAGCATTACATGATCGAGCGTGCGCTCGAACGCGGTGCTTCCGCCGAGAAGATCGCGCGCGCACTCGGGATGGACGTAAAATCGCTGACCAAGCGGCGCACGATGCTCGACGGGATCGCTCCGGACGTGATCGACCTGCTCAAGGATCGGACCGTCAGCAAGGCAATCTTCGACGCATTGCGCAAGATGAAGCCTCTGCGCCAGTATGAAGCCGCTGACCTCATGGTCCAGGCCGGCAATCTCACCGCCGGTTATGCCAAGGCGTTGCTCGCTGGCACCAAGCAGAGCGATCTCGTCGCCCCGGAGAAGCCGAAGCGGCTGAACGGGCTATCGCCCGAGCAGATGGCGCGGATGGAGCGCGAGCTTGAAGTGGTTAGCCGGGATTTCAAGGCGGTGGAGCGGACGTTCGGCGACGACGTGCTCCATCTCGTTCTTGCGTCGCGATATGTCGGCCGTTTGATGGCAAACGACAGCGTGGTTGCGTACCTCGAAAAGCGGCACGGCGACATGCTGGTCGAGCTTCGGAGCATCGTGGCTGCCACATCGCTGGAGCAAGGGACGGCGGTTTAGGACAGGTACGTGAAATGGCGGTAATCGGCCGCCTTCGCGTAGCCATAGCGGGCAATATCGGGAAAACGGCGGCGGGCCCCGCCAGACCCGGATGAGCACTATGTCTACGCCATAGCCCTCTAAACCTCTCTTCCATACCGCTAGCTCCATGTCGGTTGTCGATCTGGTGGCTACGCTGGGAAAGAATGGCGGCAGTCGATCGGCAGCTACGCCTTCCTCCCGCTTCGTCACCCAATTTCCGGGCGTCATCGGCCTCGACCGTGCGAAAGCTTCTCGTGGCGAGGACCGAATTTCCGGACCGAGGCTCCACACGCCATGTTCAGACCTATTGAGGCATCGTCCGATTCGTCATCTTTGACTACGGTGAAAAAATGCATCGGGAGCTGTCATGTCGAGCAATGGGTGGGAAGACTGGAAGCTATATGAGCGCATGGTGGCACGTTTGATGGCCGACGAGCTTTCGACCGATCTTTGCGTCACCCCCAATGCCTCAATCCGGGGATCAATCACCGGGATAAAGCGGCAGATCGACGTGCTTATCGAAACCAGACACGATACGGATAATACAAGACGCGTTATCGTCGATGCGAAGCGGCGTAAGCGCAAGATCGACGTGAAGGATGTGGAAGCCTTTCGCGGCATGATGGAAGACGTAGGAGCTACCCACGGGTATCTCGTTTGTCCTCGTGGGCATACAGCAGCGGCTGAAAAGCGAGCGCAAACATCGGTGAGCATACGCTTGTTGCCGCTCGATCACCTCGAAAACTTCGATCCCAGAACTTGGCCTAGTTGCTTACGTCCCAAATGCAGCAAAGGACGTATTTTCTGGGATGGCTATCCAGAGATCTCACTGAGGCTTATGGATTCCAGCGGAAAGGAGATTAGGCGCGCCTTCATTCACAGTGTTGGGAAATGCGATTTTTGCGGGGTCTTCCACGTCGAATGCAGAGAATGCCGAGAAATATTGAGGATCCCTGACGACGACGATGCAGACGTAGGTCATCAGTGCGCTTGTCGACTGCCGTGGTTTTGGCTGGCCTCAGTCGAGATGGACGACAAAGGTGCGCAATCCGCCGAACTTCATCTCGTGATGGGACATGGCGAAGTTCGGACCGTAAACCGGAGATCCCTTTCCACCGCTTAAATCGATAGGCAGGTGACTAACTGTCGCGATAGGATTTAGGTAGGGCGGCGAACTGATCTCCCGAGCTTGACAAATCGAAGTTTCTGAACTTGAAGCACGGTAACGAACTGGAACGCACGCGATGGGACTATCGCTCCCAGCGTGTCTCGGTCGCGAGATATTCCCATATAACCGTCTTCACCGTCACGGCGTCGGACCAATCGATGGAGTAGCGGTAGCGGCCAGGCTCCACCGTGACCCATCCGCCAACCATCGCCTCTTCGTCGAGCAACTGGACGGTCATACGGCTGCCAACCTCCGGCCAGACCGCGAAGTCGCCGCCGGTGCCGGCCGTTTCGAAGGCATCTCGCTGCGCGGCGTCCAGTCGCTCCAGTGGAACGAAAGCGACATGATCCGGATCGGCAAGCAGCGGCTCGCCGATTTCGTGATAGGCGTGACCGCGTGCGTTCTTGACGATCACACGCCGGACTTTCGCCGAGTCCGGGAAGAGCGTGAACGGTTGCAGGCTATCGAAAAGGAGAAGCTGCCCGTCCGGCCCTCTCTTGAGAGATCGGACCACGTCCCGGTTGCTCCTGACGTGACCCCGGTCTTTCATCCAGCGGCAACCAGAGACCGACCGTGGTTTTCGCGCATAAGCGCAGGTGAAGCAACGGGCGGGGTTAACCCCGCCCG
>NZ_JAXCMJ010000015.1:0-77510 GCF_038084995.1 Sphingomonas sp. 2378 | reverse complement strand
CTTGACCGCATCGCGCCCCGTGACCTTGGCCACTTAGGCGGGGTTCCCCGCCGGGGTACTTTCCTCGGCCATGAACTCGACCAGATAACGCCGCCCGATTTCAGCCGGACCGGCGACGATTTGCAGCACGCGGCCATCGACAATGAACCGCATCCGGGCATTCAGTCCCGCCCGGTAGCGGATACGGATGCGCGCCGGTCGCTTGGTGATGGTCAGGCCCTCGGCGAGATTTTCCCCCCGGCTGGGCAGCGTATCGCGGACCTCCGCCCAAATCTTGCCGACGGTGACGGCCTCCCATTCCCCCCGCCCGGCGCCAGCAAAGGACTTGTCCGCTTTCGGCCGTTCCAACTGGACGCGCTTATTGGGCCGGAACACGGCCCGCTGATCCTTTCCAGCCATTAGCCGACCGATGGACGGCAATAGGGGCCGACCAGAGCAGTCAGCGCCGTGGTGTTGGAAAATGGATCTTCGGGATTGTTGTATAGGTCGATCAGCGCCACGCGGATGCCGTGCACCACGGGCGGCGGAAGCTGCCCCTCCGGCCATCCCCGATCCCCGGTCAAAGGCCGCTCCATATAGTCCGCGACGAACTGAATTGCGGTGGCAATCAGCGACTGCAACAAGCCGTCGCTGATTTCGTCATCGACCTTCAGCCATTCGCGGGCAGTGGTCAGCGAAATGATTTCCGCCATGTCGCGTACCCCGCCCGCGACCCGTCAGGCCTGCGCCCCGGAGGGCGCGTCCTTCTTGTCGGCCTTGACCGCTACGGCCGTCTTGGCCTCGACAAGTTCCTTTTCGGTCTTCTCATCGAACGAAGCGATTTCCCCCTTGTTGTAGAGGGTTCCGACCTGCGTAGTTTCCAGAAATTTGACCGCCATGGGGGCCTCCATAAATGGCGACGGCGGACCCGCAGTGCGGACCCGCCGTCATGGGATTGGGGAAGGATCGGAGGGCTTACGGAGCCCAGGTTACGCCGGTCAGCACCGCCGCTGCCCGATCGTAGCGCAGCTGCGTGTCGTGTTCTTCGATCAGGCGGATAACGGTTTCGTCGTTCGAGAACGCCGACCGGATCGTACCGCCATCGTCGTAGGCCGCCGTATCAGAGGCAGCGAGCGCGACCTGATACGTGTCACCGATCAGGAATTGCGACCAGTCGCCGAAATACAATTCCGACTCGTTGCCGCCCGCACCGAGATTGTCAGGAACCGAAGTCGTCTCCGCGATCTTGTAGCCCTTGAGCGTCCCGTTCGCCTCGATCGACGGATAGACGATGTTGCCGTTGCCGTCCCGAAGGCCCGCCAGAAACTCGCGAACGCGCGGGCTCATGATCCAACCGCAGTTGATCATGGGCACGTTGGCGTTCTTCACCGCCAGCGTCATGCGGCCCAGATCGGAGGTAACGCCGGTCAGGTTCGCATTGGCGCTCATGGACAGCACATTGCCCGCCGCGATCAGGTAGCGAACGCCAGTCGGAGCAACGGTGCTGCCTGCCGCACCGCGCAGGAATTGCTGGTCTTCCTTGACGGCCGCGCTGTCGAGCAGATCATCACGGACCATCTGATCCACGCCCCAGCTGGCGCGGCGGATCAACTGATTGGTGATGGGGACCAGCGCCATCAATTTCTTGGCCGTCATGGTCAGCTGACCGACCTGCATGTCGGTGGTGGGAGCCGGAACACGCTCACCGACATAGCCCGCCTGCGTCCCGGCCGTCTTCTTGCGCATGGTCAGGTTGCCGTCCGGCATCGGCACCGATCGCGCGCCAAGATTGCGGATCACGACACGGGGACGCAACAGCCCGATGAAATCGCGGCTATAGTCCGTATCGACCAGATAGCCGCCCTTGGTGCTGGTCGACTGTTCCATGTTGGCGACAATCTGGCCGGTTTCATCACCGAACACCTGTTGCGCGTGGTTCGCCATGGCGCGCTGATCGTGTCCGCCGGTCGCGGCGAGCGACAGGGCGATACGGCCGACCATAACGCCCGGCTCCAGCTTTTCCTGCACGGCCGCAGGAACACGCCCGCCCGCGCCGGTAGCGCCCGCGCCTCCGACATGGATCGGCGAAGCAGCTGCCGCCTTCAGCGCCAGCATCGACTCTTCACGGCCGACCGCCGCCTGAAGTCGATCGGCTTCGGCCTTGTGCTTGTCGAACGCCGTCTGTTCGTCGGCGGTCAGATCGCGATTGTTATCGTTCGCGGCCGCGTCGAGGATCGCTTCCATCGACTGGACTTCGGCCGCCAGACTTGCCCGTAGCGCGGTAATGCGCATCGTCATTCTCCTTGGTGGATTACAGCCCGGCGCGCGCTTGCGCCAAGGCCAGGTGGTTCGCCGCGACGGCCCGCCGGGGCGCTGCCGGTGGGGCGTTGCGGGCAAGCCGGCGGATCGCCCCGTCAAGGCCATCGGCCTCCACGCGGTCGACCATCCCGGCCGCCTTGGCGTCCTTCCCGGTCAGGGTGCCGCCCTGACCGAAATCGGCCCGGACGGTAGCTTCAGAGACACCGCGCCCCTTGGCGACGGTGCTAATGAACACGGATTCGATTGCGTCGAGCGTCGAGCGCAAAGCCGCCCGGCCTTCCTCGGTCGAAAGGTCCGGGCGCTTGTTCGGCGCGTTGGAGCTGGTGATATCGATCGACCGACGCCCCGACATATCGGGCCCTTCCTGATAGGAAGTGGACATGCACACGCCGATCGAGCCCACGACGCCCGTTGGATCAAGGCTGATCCCACCCGACGCTTGACTGGCGATCCAGTAGGCGGCCGAACAGCATTGGCCGGACACATGCACCGCGAGCGGCTTGGAGAAATTGGCCACGTACCGCGCAAAGTCGTGGACGCCCGATACCGCCCCACCGGGACTATCGATCGTCATCAGGACGTTGCGGACCTCCGGCGACGCCTCCAATGCCCGCAGATCGGCCGCAACCGCGTCCAGCGTGGTCGCGCCCGAAGTCGCTAGGCCGCCAGCACGCGGAAAGACCGGACCGAACATGGGCACGATGCCGACGCCATCGCGTAGGGCCGCCGTCCGCGTCCCCGGCGCGCGCTCCCCCATCCGCGCCGTCGCATCGGCGAACCGCGCCTCATGGCCGTCCCGCTCGACCGCGATCAACGCGGGATGATCCATCATGCGAAGGGCGATTGCCTCGATCGCGTCGAGATAGGCGGGCACGATGGCCCACGGCTCCGACCGGATCGCAGCCAGAACATGCTGGTTCATTCGTCTTCCTCGGACTGTTGGGGTGGCGCTGGCGGCCGGGGTGGCTGGGCAGAGGCCTGCCCTTCAATCTGCGAACCGGACCCGACGCGGTATTCGTCGCCGCCCGGCCGATCGTTCATGTTTTCTTTCCGGCGGACCGTGTTGGGGTTCATGATCCCCTTGTCGATCGCGAGGGCATAGGCCTGATACCGGGTCAGAATATCGCCCTTCAGCATCGCCTCAGGCATGAACTCGAAGAAATGACCCTCTTCCGCAAATTGGTGGGTCATATGCGCCGCGCCGCGCTCGAAGTGTGACAGCATCGAATACAGATACAATTCTAGGCTTTGATGCTCGATATTCGAGAATGTCGCCCGGCTCAGTTCGAACAACACATGCGGGGCAACGCCGAAGGCGCGGGACACCTCCAGAACACCGAAGCTGCGCGATTCGATGAACTGCGAAGCCTTGTTGTCGTGCGCCAGAAATTTGGCGTCCATTTCCTGATCCAGCACCGCGACCGAACCCGCATTTTGCGGACCCGCAAAGCGTTGCTGCCAGTCGGACCGGATCGCCTCTTTGCCCGGCCGGTCAATCTTTGCCTTGGTCGTCAGGATCGTGGATGGCTGGGCGTTGTTTTCCCAGAACCGGCGGGCAAATTCGCTGGTCGACGCGGCGGATTCGAACGTGTTGCCCAGCAGCTTCAAGCGGTCGATGCCGACCAGTCCGTCCCGGCTAAACCCAGGCACAAACCATATGTCGTTCCGCGTCAGACGATCGCGTGACCCATCGGGCAGTTGGGCGTCGTAGAACATCTCCAGCCCGTCCTGCCGGTCCCAATGCTGAACCGGCGCGATCCCATCTGGCACCAACCGGCTAAGCGCGTTGGGGCGATACAGTTCGTCGCGGTGGATGAAGGCCCCGAAGCGTCCCCGCATCAGCAGGTCGCCCATCATCAACTCCTTGAGCAGATAGGCGGGCTGGACGGCGTTGGCGCTGATCGACAGCATTCGGGCTTGCGGCGCATTGTCCACCCGCTCTTTGCCGTCCGGCGTGTTGCGGTAGTAATGAACGGGCGTCATCGCGTAGAGCCCGCACAGCACCTCCAGCGCGCGAAGCACGGCAGGAACGGTCATTGCCCGCGCTTCACCCATCGGGGCACCCGACCGGTTGCCCCCCAACAGGTTCAGCACGGTCATCCCCCTGGGATCGCTCAGACCATCCGCGCCCGCGATCGGGGCGGACTGCGCCGCGTCACTACGGATCGGAAGGCCTTCGCCGGAGGCGTGCGCCCCCAGCTGCACCGCGTCGACATGGGACGCATCGGCCCGGAACGCGCGCGCCGCGTTCCGGGCGCGATCGATAAATCCCATGGTCAAATCCCCGTATATTCGAATGAACCGGCCGCGACCGGGTTTTCCGTCATCAGCATCACCGCGTTGAACATCGCGGCCAGCGGATCGATTTTGGCGCTGGGCGTGGCCTTCACGATGGCTACCGCGCTTGCGCCGCGCGGCTCCATCTTCGCGTTGCCCACACACCAGCGCATCAGTTCCTTGCCCTCATGGCGAAGGGTGCGGGCCGCGACCTTGCGAGCCGCGCCCTTGATCGCGGCGCTTAGCTTGTATCCCTGCCCGATCGAGCGAAGTTGCTTGTCGGGGTCGAAATCCCGCGCGACCAGTTCGTCCACGATGGCCGACACGCCCACCGGGTCGAGGCCGATCGCGCCAGAGTCCGGGAACAACCCGGCATCGCGAACCCGGCAAAGCACGTCCACCACGCCGCGCACGTCATCGGTTAGTTCCTGATCGTCATCCTCGGCTTCCAGATCGATGACCGCTTCGTCCGGCATCTCACACCGGAACAACGAACCTTCCTCAACCAGCTGGTTGAGGATGGTCGCGATATCCGCCCGTCGCTTCCAGACCACGGACCAAGCCCATGCCCGACACCAGACCAGCCAGCGCTTGGAGCCCTTTTCCCGGCCGATCAGGCACAGGCCCAAAAGGTCATCCAAGCCGCCGCCATCGATCCCGGCCACGATGACTTCGCAACGCCGGATCAGATCATCCAGCGACAGTGCGCTATCGGCCGCCGCGTCCCAAAAATCCGCGCCGGTCCACCGATCCCGCGCTAGGCGGGTGCCGATTTCGACGTTCAGATGCTTGGCCAGGAACTTCTGCAAATCCCCCGGCTCGCCCGCGCGGGCCTCCGCCAACTTCTCTTCAATGAACTCGATATCGACCGACCGGCCGATATTCGGATTGGTGATGTAGAAATTGTCGGGGTCTAGATAAGCCTCCGCGTCCAGCATCGCTTGAGGCCACTCATAGAGCATCCCCAGCTTACGCTTGTTGACGATCGTTCCGTCTCGGACGCCCCGGAACTGGTCCAGTCGATCCTTAAAGACGCCGCGCGGCAACTCATCGCTATGGGTCGACAGGTAGACCGTAAAGCCTTCGCGGCGGGAAACCTGCCCGCCTGTCGCCTCCATAAGCATAGCGGAAGCACTGGCCTGTTTGCCGAACTGCCATAACTCTTCGACCAACACGAACGCGGCCTTTTTGCCGCTTACCACGCCCGCGTCCGCCGACACCACCTTCAGTTCGGACTTGTTCACTAGGTGCCGAATTTTACGTTCGTGATCGACCGGATAGAGGATTTCAAGCAACTCGGGATCGGCCCGAACCATGCCCGCTGCCGGGGTGAATACGTTGTCCGCGACTTCCTTGGTCGGGGCCAACACCAGTAATTCCGCCGAATGCCGCCAGTTGCGTATCAGGGCCGTGACCATGATCCCGGCCGCGATGGTCGACTTGGAGTTTTTCTTGCTGATCAGGAGCATGAACTCCCAAATCAGCCGCTTGCCCGCCTCCGCGTCGTAGGCCCCGAAGATGGCCGCGACGAAATCGAACACGAACTGTTCGCAGGCCTCGCCAAAGGTGGGCTGGCCGGGAACGTCCACGATGCGCAGACCCTTGAAAATCTCCAGGGCGGCTTCCGCCTCATCTGGAAACAGGGGCTCCATCGCAATGAGCGATTCCCCGGCCACGATCCGCCTTTCCCAATCGGGGCAAGCGGTCGACCACTCCAACGCCATCAGTTGATAAGCCTCGGCGGTGGTGGTGGTGCGTACTTCCCACGGACCTCCGCCGCCTTCTGTTGCGCGGCGGCCTTCTTGCCCGGCTTGACGGCTTTGGGCGGCGCTCCACCGATGCGCGGACGCATCACCGCTGTTTCGCTCGGTAGCGATGGGAGGAATGAGGCATGATCGCGCCTTGCCGAGTCCAGCTATCCCGCAAGAAGGGTTGGCGGATGCCGCCCAACACCGTGAAGGTCGATCGCACCACGCGGTGGGGCAATGATTTCATTATCGCGCACGAGGGTACGCGGGAGCGCGCTGTGGCGTTCCACCGTGAATACGCCATCGGGGTCGCTCGCGAGATACCTAACTATTTCGAGGCGCTGCGCGGCAAGAATCTCGCCTGTTGGTGCCCACTCGATAAGCCCTGCCACGCCGATGTTCTCCTAGAGATTGCGAACGGGCGCGCGCCATGATCGGCGTCACCTTCGCATCCGATGCGCGACCGGCCTACCCCCGCTTGCGGGATCAGTGGTCGCAGCTGGCGCAGGCGTCGGAACAGTTCCTCGCCGATCGTCGCACCAAAGACCCGGCCGCAGTCGGAAAGGGCATCATGAAGCCCGACGACGCGCGGCAAAGGGAACGCGTGATGGCCGCCGTGGTCGCCATTTGGCGCGACGTGGAAAGCCTCGCCGAATTGGAAATGCCAGCGGAATGGCCGCACCTTTACGGTGCGAGCCTGTCCGAAATTCAAGCGGACCTTCGGAGCGTGGCGAAGGCGACCGCCGCACTGGCACGCGATCGGACCATGATCGAATGCGCTGCGGCCTTGGCATGGCAGTTTGAGCCGGTCGCACCGGGCGCGCTGCCCCATATCTGGATCGCGGCGGACCATGTTCTGTTCATGGCGCGGACCGATCGGGAGGCAGCGTAATGGACTCGTTACAAGCCCTCCCGGAAAAGAAGCGGCCGCGCGTGGCCTACCCGCCCCGCGAGTGTCCCGAGTGCAGGGCCATCTTCACGCCTCTCGATCAGCGCCAGCTATTTTGCTCGGTCGAGCATCGTACCGCATGGAGCAACCGGGCGACCGTGCGCGGCCGGGTGCTGACCCTCTACGCCATGGCCGCCCGCCAGACGCGGGACGGGACGCGAGGCGACAAGGCCACCGGCAAGCGCGCCGCTCAAATCCGAAACGGCTTGATGCAGCGCTACCGGGATGAGGATCACGAAGCGGGCCGTATGGATGCGGTCAGCTTCGCGGCCCTTCGCATCCGGCATGGGTTCGACCCGATATGAACGCCCCGTCGCGAATCGCCCGCGATTCGGGCAAGGATCACGATCCGGCCCTAATCGAGTTCGTCAAAGCGCTCGCACGACAGGCCGCCGCCCGCGATATCGACCGGGCGCGACAGAGGAAGACAGACAGTGCGGACCGTCATTTACGCCCGGTTCTCCAGCCACCTTCAGAATAGCCGCTCGATCGAGGATCAGATTGCCGTCTGTCGCGAACGATGCGAGCGCGAAGGCTGGACCATCCTCGACATTTTCACCGACTATGCGATTTCCGGCGCGGCCGGGATCACCGAAGCCCAGCGCCCCGGCCTTGCCGCCATGCTGGCGCGGGTCGAGGCGGGTGGCGTCGATCAGGTTCTAGCGGAATCCACGGACCGCATTGCCCGCCACCAAGGCGACAGCTTCGCCATTCGGGAACGCTTGAGTTACGCTCGCGCCCGGCTGTTCACGCTGTCGGACGGCGAGGTCAACGACATTTCGGGCACCTTCAAGGGGCTCATGGACGCGCAGTTCCGCAAGGAGCTGGGCGCGAAGATCAAGCGCGGCCAGAAAGGCACCGTGGCGTCCGGCCGCTCCCCGGCCGGGCTGGCCTATGGCTATCGCACCGCGAACCGGATCGACGCCAGCGGCCGACCCGTGCGCGGCCTGCGCGAAATCGACCCGGAACAGTCGGAAGTCGTCCGCCGCATCTTCCGCCTCTTTGTCGACGGGCAAAGCGCCAGGACGATCGCCGGGACATTGAACCGCGAAGGCATCCCCGGCCCGCGCGGCGCGATATGGCGCGCCTCGACCATCAATGGTGACGGCCCGCGCGGCAACGGTATTCTTCGGAACGAACTCTATGTCGGCCGACTGATCCACAACCGGACCAGCAAGGTTGTCCACCCGGCGACCCGCAAGGTGGCCATCCGCGTCAACCCCGCCTCGGAATGGATCACCGAAGAGGTTCCCCACCTCCGCATTATCGCGCAAGAGGATTGGGATGCGACCCGAACGCGATTCGACCATACGGCCCAAAAGCCGCTCCGCCGCCGCGTAAGGACGCGCAGGATGCTTTCCGGCCTTGGACAGTGCGGCCTTTGCGGCGGGTCTTACATCGTCATCAGCGGCGATCGTTGGGGATGCACGACGCACAAGTTTGACGACAGCTGCCCAAACGGGGCGACGATCACGAACAAGCGGTTTGAAGAGCGCGTGCTGGCGGGTCTCACATCGAAGATGCTCGACCCCGACATGGTGGCAATCTTCGTGAAGGAGTATCACGAGGAATATGCGCGCCGGGCGGCGGAAACGCGCCGCGACACCACCCGCCTTCAGCGGGTGATTGACGAAGCCGAACGGAAGGTTTCGCGACTGGTCGCGGCCATCGCCAATGGCGGCGGGGAATTTGCCGAAGTGAAAGACGCGCTGGCGCAGGCCCGCCAAGATCGCGACGCCGCACGCGAGGAACTGAGCGCCGTCGAGGCGCTACCAGTCGTCGCGCTCCACCCGACCGTCGCAGCGGACTATCGGCGTGAGGTGGAAAACCTGCACATGCTGTTGAGCGACCCGGACGCCAAGGAAGCGACGATACCGGCGCTTCGCGCCCTGATCGACCGTATCGTCCTCACACCCACCAAATCGGGGCGCGGCGTCGATATCGAGGTACAAGGCCGCCTTGCCGCGATCATCGGACTAGCGACCGGAAAGCCGATTGTGGAGGAATGTACGGTTGTGATGGAGCGGGTGAAGGGAATCGAACCCTCGTCGTAAGCTTGGGAAGCTTCTGCTCTACCATTGAGCTACACCCGCGAAGCCATTCGGATGGGCATGTCCTCATCCGATTGCGTGCACGCTCACTATTCAAACCGGCGGAGCGTTGCAAGGACAAAGCGGTGCGTCAGACGCGGTGATAGTCGCGGTACCATTTGACGAACCGCCCCAGCCCCTCTTCCAGCGCCACCTTCGGTCGATAACCGGTCAGGGCATGGAGCCGCGAGACATCGGCATAGGTCGCGGTCACGTCGCCGGGCTGCATCGGCTTCATGATCTTGATCGCCTCGCGGCTCAGCGCGGCCTCCAGCGTGGCGATCATGCTCATCAGGCCAACCGGGTGGCTGCCGCCGATGTTCAGGATGCGGTGCTCGCCGCCGTCATGCGGGCGGTCGAGCACGCCGACGATGCCGTCGACGATATCGTCGATATAGGTGAAGTCCCGCGCCATGCGGCCTTCGCCGAAAATCTCGATGGGCTCACCGGCCAGGATGCGCCGGGTGAAGGAGAAATAGGCCATGTCGGGCCGCCCCCATGGCCCATAGGCGGTAAAGAACCGCAAACCGGTCTGCGGGAAGCCGTAGAGCGTGGCGTAGGACTGGCTCATCAACTCGCCCGCCCGCTTGGTGGCGGCATAGAGCGAGACGGGCGCAATCGCGGGCTCGTCCTCGCGAAAGCCCTGCCCGCCCATCGGCTTGTCGCCATAGATGGAGCTGGACGAGGCATAGACCAAATGTTCGAACCCCGGCTGGTGCCGACAGGCCTCCAGCACGGCGAGGTGGCCCGCCAGGTTGGAGCGTTCATAGGCGAAGGGATGGTCGATACTGTGCCGGACGCCAGCCTGCGCCGCGAGATGGACCACGCGGGTGATCCCATGCTGCCGCATCAGCGAGGCGATGGCATCCGGTTCGGCAATGTCCAGACGGTGGAAGGTGAAACCGTCCATGCCCTCGAAACTGGCGAGCCGTGCCTGCTTGAGCGCGGGGTCGTAATAGTCGTTGACGATATCGACACCGATCACCCGCTCCCCACGGGCGAGCAGGCGATGGGCGGTGGCATGGCCGACAAATCCGGCCGCGCCGGTCACCAATATGGGGGCGGTCATGGCGGTCAGCGTCCGAACATCATGTCGCGAAACACCGACGCCCCCGTCACTCCGCCATCACCTCGCATCGGAAACCACTGCATAACGGCCTTTCGGGGCGCCTGTCCTTTCACCGGCGGCGCCCGCTTCCTTCTGACGGAACAAGACTAACGAAAGGATACCGGGATCATATGCCGTCGTGGACGACAGCATGCCCGGCCTTTTCCAGGGCGTCGATCAACGCCCGGATACAATCGTCGGCCAAGGCCGGATCGGCGCTGCGCACGACGAAATTGGCGCCCGTCCGTCCTTCGCGAAAAAAGGGATAGCTGCCGATCGCGACGCCCTCATGCGCCTTTTCGGCGGTGCGCAGCAGGTCGGCGACCTCGCTCTCGCCGACCCAGCATCCGATCGTGCGGGACACGACGGGCCGCCCGCCCTCCAGCGTGCCGGTCAGCGCGTCGAGCATCCCCGCCGTGATGTGCGGCACGCCCGCCATGATGAAGACATTGCCCACCCGAATGCCGGGCGCGCCCGAGACGCGGTTGGGGATCAGCGAAGCCCCCTCCGGCGTGCGTGCCATGCGAGCCCGCGCCGCCGTGACGCCGCCGCGTTCGGCATAATAATGGTCGAGGATCGCCCGCGCCTCGGCATGTTCGATCACCGCGACGCCCAGCGCCTCGGCGATCGCATCGACGGTGATGTCGTCATGCGTCGGCCCGATGCCGCCGGTGGTGAACAGATAGTCGTTGCGCGCCCTCAGGGTGTTCACCGCCTCGACGATCGCCTCCGTCCGGTCGGCGACGACGCGCACCTCGACCAGTCGGATTCCCTGGACGTTCAGCCAGGTGGCGAGCTGCGCGACATTCTTGTCCTGCGTCCGCCCGGAGAGGATTTCGTCACCGATGACGACCAGCGCGGCGGTCCAGATACGCTCTTGGTGGGGCCCGGATTCCATGGCGCCGGACATAGCCTCGCAAAATCGCCCGCGCCACGCTATATCGCCGTCATGACCGATTATGTGACCGTTTCCGCCGACGCGCCCCAGGGGCGGACCGGCGCGATCAAGCTGTGGGGCCGCGAGGCATTCGATGGCATGCACAAGGCGGGCCGACTGGCCGCCGAGACGCTGGACATGCTGGTGCCGCATATGGTGCCCGGCGTCACCACCGCCGAGATCAACCGGCTGGTCCATGCGTTCATCGTCGAGCGTGGCGGGGTCCCTGCGACCTTGGGCTATCGGGGCTATGCGCATTCGACCTGTATCTCGATCAACCATGTCGTCTGCCACGGCATTCCATCGGACAAGACGCTGAAGTCCGGCGATATCGTCAATGTCGACGTAACCCCGATCGTCGATGGCTGGCACGGCGACACGAGCCGCATGTACCTGATCGGCGATGTTCCGCTGAAGGCGCGCAAGCTGGTCGAGGTCACCTATGAATGCCTGATGCTGGGCATCGAGCAGGCCAAGCCCGGCAACCATATGGGCGATGTCGCCAACGCCATCGAGCGTCATGCCGAGAAGCATCGCTACGGCGTGGTCCGCGATTTCTGCGGCCACGGCCTGGGCCTGTTGTTCCATGACGCGCCGGAAGTGGTTCATGTCGGCCGCCCCGGCACCGGGCCCGAATTGAAGCCCGGCATGATCTTCACCATCGAACCGATGATCAATATCGGCCGCCCGGACGTAAAGCTGCTCGACGATGGCTGGACGGCGGTGACGCGCGACCGGTCGCTGTCGGCACAGTTCGAGCATTCGATCGGCATCACCGAGGAAGGCTGCGAGATCTTCACGCTCAGCCCGGCGGGCCATACCCAGCCGCCTTATATCTGAGGCCATGATGCTGGGCGCGATCCGGGTGGCGGCGCGGGACCGAGCCCGGCTGGCCGAGGTGATCGCCACCGCGTCGCGCTATGGGCTCGATGTGCTACTGGCACGGCTGGGGCTCGATCCGGCGCGGCGTGATCCTGATGCCCTGCCCTTCGACCTCCCCGCCCGCACCCGCCAGGCGATGGAGGCGTTGGGGCCGGTCTGGGTCAAGCTGGGTCAGATATTGGCGACGCGCGCCGATCTGCTCCCGCCCGAATGGATTGCCGAACTGGAGCGGCTGCACAGCGCCGCCCCGCGCCTGCCCTTCGACCAGTTGCGCGAGCAGGTGGAGGCGGCGCTGGGCGAATCGCCTGAGACGGCGTTCGCCCGCTTCGACGCCGAGCCGCTCGCCGCCGCCTCCATCGCCCAGGTGCACCGGGCCGCGCTGGCCGACGGCACCGAAGTCGTCCTCAAAATCCGCCGCCCCGGTATCCGTGGCGTCATGGAGGCCGACCTCCGCCTGCTGACCCAACTAGCGTCGATGGTCGAGGCGACCAATGCCGAGGCGCGGCGATACGGCGCGGTGCGGATGATCCGCGAACTGGGCCGCGACATCCTCGAAGAACTCGACTTCACCAACGAAGGCCGCAACGCCGACCGGCTGCGCGAAGACTTTGCGGGCGACGCGCGTGTCGTGGTGCCGACGATCCACTGGACGTACAGCTCCGAGACGCTGCTGGTGATGGATTTTATCGACGGCGTCCCGCCCCGCAGTGCCGATGTGCTGCGGGCCGCAGGAATAGACCCCGCCGCCATCGCATCGGTCGGGGCCGACATCGTGCTCGACATGACGTTGATCAATGGACGCTTCCATGGCGACCCGCATCCCGGCAACCTGCTCTGCCTGCCCGGCAACCGTATCGCGATGCTCGACCTGGGACTGATCGGCCATGTCTCCCCCCGCAGGCGCGAGGAGGTGATCGCCTTTACCCAGTCCATCGCCAACAGCGACCCGGCCGTGCTGGCGGGGACACTGAAGAACTGGTCGCAAACCGATGATATCACACCCGAACGTTTCCAGGCGGTCGCCGACCGGCTGGTTGCCCGCCATGGCGGCGGCGCGCTGAAGCTGGCGGCGATCCTGGGCGATATCTTCCCCGTGCTGCGCGAGGAACGCATCGTCCTTCAGCCCGACATGCTGCTGTTGTTCAAGGCGCTGATCACCATCGACGGGGTGCTGAGCGGTATTCAGCCTGACTTCGACCTGTCCGCCGCGCTTCGCCGGGCCAGCGCGCGGATCGTCGAGGCGCGACTCTCGCCCGAACGCTGGACCCGGCGCGCCGCCGCGCTGGCGCTGGAACTCGATCGGCTGGGCGACGACCTGCCCCGGCTGATCCGCGCCACGACCCGCAAGCTGGAGAGCGAGAATCCCGCCCTCTCGACCAGCGGGATCGAGGTCGCGATCCGCACCGGCGCGGGCTGGATCGCGGGTGCGATGGCGCTGTCGGGCGTCGCCATCGCGCTGGCGATGCACTTCGGATAGCAACTTCGCGCATAGCGATAGTGACGAACCCGCGACACCGCGTTAAAGGCGCGGGCCATGACCGAGATCACGCCCCAGATCGTCGCCGACCACGGCCTGTCCGAAGAAGAATATCAGCGCGTCCTGACCGCGCTGGGCCGCGAGCCCAATCTCGTGGAACTCGGCATCTTCTCGGTGATGTGGTCGGAGCATTGCAGCTACAAGTCGAGCCGCATCCACCTGAAGAAGCTGCCGACCGAAGGGCCTCAGGTCATTTGTGGCCCCGGCGAGAATGCGGGCGTCATCGACATCGGCGACGGCCAGGCGGCGATCTTCAAGATGGAGAGCCACAACCATCCCTCGTACATCGAACCCTATCAGGGCGCGGCAACGGGCGTCGGCGGTATCCTGCGCGACGTGTTCACCATGGGCGCACGGCCGGTCGCGAACCTCAACGCACTGCGCTTCGGACGGCCCGATCACCCCAAGATGCGCCACCTGATCTCGGGCGTGGTCCATGGCATCGGCGGCTATGGCAATTGCGTCGGCGTGCCGACCGTCGGCGGCGAGGTGAACTTCCACCCGGCCTATGACGGCAACATCCTGGTCAATGCGATGACGGTCGGCGTCGCGGATCAGGACAAGATCTTCTATTCGGCCGCCAGCGGCGTCGGCAATCCGATCGTCTATGTCGGTTCCAAGACCGGCCGCGACGGCATCCACGGCGCGACCATGGCCTCGGCCGATTTCGGCGAGGACGCGGACGCCAAGCGCCCGACCGTGCAGGTCGGCGACCCCTTCACCGAGAAGCTGCTGATCGAGGCATGCCTCGAACTCATGGCCTCTGACGCGATCGTCGCCATCCAGGACATGGGCGCGGCGGGCCTGACCTCGTCGAGCGTCGAGATGGCGTCCAAGGGCGGCGTCGGCATCGAACTCATCATGGACGACGTGCCCCAGCGCGAAGAGGGCATGACCCCTTATGAGATGATGCTGTCGGAGAGCCAGGAGCGGATGCTCATGGTGCTCAAGCCCGGCCGCGAGGATTTCGCCGAAGCCATCTTCCGCAAATGGGAACTGGACTTCGCGGTCATCGGCCATGTGACCGAGACGGGCCGCATGGTCCTGCGCCACAAGGGCGAGGTCGTGTGCGACATTCCGCTCGGGCCGCTTGCCGACGACGCGCCGCTCTATGACCGTCCGCACGTGCCGACCGAGGTGCCCGCGGCGATCCAGTCGCCCGGCTGCCAGGACCCGGCGGCGGACCTGCTGAAGCTTATGGGCTCGCCCGACATCGCCTCGCGTCGGTGGATCTGGGAGCAATATGACCATATGGTCGGCGGCGACACGGTGCAGCGCCCCGGTGGCGACGCCGCCGTGGTCCGCGTCCATGGCACGCAAAAGGGGCTCGCGATGAGCACCGACTGCACGCCGCGCTATTGCTATGCCGACCCTGTTACCGGCGGCATGCAGGCGGTGGTCGAGACGTGGCGCAACATCACGGCGGTGGGCGCCAAGCCGCTCGCCATCACCAACTGCCTCAACTTCGCCAACCCGCAGCGACCCGAAATCATGGGCCAGATCGTCGGCTGTCTCGACGGTATGAGCCAGGCGTGCCGCGCGCTCGATTATCCGATCGTGTCGGGCAACGTCTCGCTCTACAACGAATCGAAGGCGACCGGCGGCGGCTCGGCGATCCTGCCGACCCCGGCGATCGGCGGGGTCGGACTGATGGCGGACTGGTCCAAGTCGGCGACCATCGCCTTCAAGGGCACCGGCGACGTCATCGTCCTGATCGGCACGCCGAAGGGGGAGATCGGCCAGTCGCTGTGGCTGCGCGAAGTCCATGGGATCGAAGGTCGCGAGGCGGGTCCGCCGCCCTCGATCGACCTGGATGCCGAGCGTCGCACCGGCGATCTGGTCCGCGAATCGATCACCGCCGGGCATCTGACCGCCGTGCACGACGTGTCGGACGGCGGCATCGCCGTGACCGTCGCGGAAATGGCGCTGGCCGGCAATATCGGCGCGCTCATCCAGTTCCCCGAACAGGGCGAGGCCTGCCGCCAGCTGTTCGCGGAGGATCAGGGGCTGTATGTGGCGACGGTGGAGGACACAGCGCTGATCGACTTCCTGGCGAACGCGCATCAGGCGGGCGTCGAGGTCGAGCGGATCGGTCGCACGGCGGGCAGCCGCCTGATCTTCGAGCGCGAGGATGGCGATTTCGTCGCCTCGCTCGACGATCTGCGCCGCGCGCATGAGGGCTTTTTCCCCGCGCTGATGGGCGCCGACGCCGCCCTCGCCTAGAGCCGATCGGCATTCGGGTGGAAGGGGCACTATTCCTTCCCTGTAAGGGGAGGAATGGGGAATGTCGTCCGGCCCTAGGTCTCTACTGGAGCCTCGGCCACGTGCCGGGGCTCCGCGCAGAAGCGGAGGATCGCATAGCCGGTCCCCGCCGCCAGGATCGAGGCGATGAGCACGCCGAGCGATGCCGCCTCGCGCATCTCGCCATCGCCAAAGGCCAGCCCCGCGATGAACAGCGAAATGGTGAAGCCGATCCCGGCCAGTGCACCTACGCCCATCACCATCGGCCAACTCACCTGATCCGGTCGCCGCGCCAGCCCGAGCGCACTCGCTGCCCAGGTAAAGACCAGAAAACCCAACGGCTTGCCGACCACCAGGCCCAGTACGACACCCAACACCAGCGGGCTGCCGATCATCGTCAGCAGATCCGATGAGAAGTGGATGCGGACATTGGACAGCGCAAACAACGGCAAGACGATGTAATTGACCCAGGGCGTCAGTATCTCGATCAACCGGCTGCTCGCGACCCGGGTCGCCGATGCCATTTCCTGAAGATAGCCCAGCCGCTCATCAGCGCGCTCGCGCAACTGCTGTTCCTCCTCATCGTCACCGGCCCGCTCCGCCGCGCCATGCGCGGTCTGGAACTGGTCGACCCGGTGCTGCACCCGCTGCGCGAAGTCGCGCTGTTCCAGCCGCGGCGCGACCGGGACGGTCAGGCCGATCATCACGCCCGCAATGGTCGCGTGGATGCCCGACTCCAGCACCCCGCCCCAGACGAACAGCGCCAGCAGGACATAGGGGACAGACGACACCCAGCCGACCCGACGCAGGCCTACGATCCCCGCCAGCGCGACGCCCGCCGTGATCAAACCGCGCACATCGATCGAATCGCTATAGGCAAAGGCGATGACCAGCAGCCCGCCGACATCGTCCACCGCTGCGAAGGCCAGCATCAAGGCACGCAGCCCGACCGGCAATCGCGTCGCGAACAAGGCGATCAGCGCCAGCCCGAAGGCGGTATCGGTGGTGATGACGCTGCCCCAGCCCGGCGCGGCGGGGGTTCCCCCGGCGACAAGCAGATAAAGGGCGACCGGCACCAGCATCCCGCCGACCGCCCCGGCCAGCGGAAAGGCCGCGCTCCGCCAATGGGCGAGCGGCCCGGTCACCATCTCGCGCTTCACATCCGCGCCGACGATGACGAAGAATAGCGGCAACAACGCATGGTCGATCCATTCGGCCAGCCTGTGCGACACCTCCGCCGTACCGAAACCGATCGCCACGGGCGTGTCCCAGAATCCCTCATAGGCCCCCGCCCAAGGACTGTTGGTCAGGATGAGCGCCACGATCGTTGCGATCAGCAGCGGCCCGCCGGTCACGTCGCTTCCGGCGAAGAAGGGTTCGATCTTGTGGAGAAACGCCTGGGCGGCCGGTGAATGATGCGCGCGGGCGGTGGCGCGTCCGGTCAGGCGAGGTGATAATCCCATGGAATGGCAATGCTTCGGCGGACGGGCGGTTGCATCCTGACCCCCGACCGGTAAGTCCGCGCGATACGCAAACGGAGCATTATTTTGGTCGACGGTCCCGCCCCCGCCCCCTCGCTTCTCACCGTCGCCGAGAGGGGCGAACGGCTGGTGACGCTGGACGTGCTGCGCGGCGTGGCGGTGATGGCGATCCTGCTCGCCAACCTGCCGGGCTTCGCACTGCCCGACCCGGCCTATTCCAACCCCATGGCCTGGGGCGGGACACGCCCGATCGATCTGGGCGCGTGGTTCCTGACCGAGACGTTCGTCAACGGGCGGATGCGGGGCCTGTTCTCGCTGCTGTTCGGGGCATCGACGCTGCTGATCCTCCAGCGCGCGGATGCCACCGGTCTGAACGGCGCGTCGATCCATTTGCGGCGCATGGCGGTTCTGTTCCTGTTCGGCCTCGTCCATCTGACCTTCATCTGGACGGGCGACATCCTGACCCATTATGCGCTGGTCGGCGTGATCGCGCTGGGCTTTGTCGGACTGAGCGCGCGGGCGCTGTGCTGGACCGCGATCGCGATGGCGGGGCTGTCGATGGCGATGGGCTGGCTGGAATGTTTCGGCCTGTTCGCCGCCGCCGCGCGCGACACGCCGCAATCGGTGGCGCTGTGGGACCTGTATCAACTCGCCTTCGGTACACCCGACCCGGCCCGACTGGCCCCGGAGATCGCGGCGATGCGCGGCTCCTGGGCCACCTCCACGGCGTACCGGCTGGCGAGTAACGGCAATCCCCTGTTCGACCTCATCCAGATCGGTCCCGATACGCTCAGCGCCATGCTGCTTGGGATGGCGGCGTTGAAGTCGGGGTTCCTGACCGGGCAATGGCCGCGACGGCGCTATCGGCGATGGGCCGCCTTCGGCATTACCCTGTCATGCGCGGCCTATGCGGCGATGGCGAGTGCGGTCATGGCGAGCGGTTACGACGTGCGGGCGGTGGCGCTGGTGGAGTTGTTCCTCAACGTGCCGTTCCGGCTGATCGGTACGCTCGGCTATGCCGCGCTCATCCTGCTCCTGCTCAGACCCGGCGGTTGGTGGACCGTGCGAATCGCCGCCGCCGGTCGGATGGCCTTCACCAATTATCTGGCGACCAGCATCGTCATGACGCTCATCTTCTATGGCCATGGGTTGGGCCAGTTTGCGCATTGGACGCGGGCGAGCCTGTATCTGCTGGTCGCGCCGATGTGGGGGCTGATGCTGCTCTGGTCGAAGCCCTGGCTCGACCATTTCGGCCAGGGACCGCTGGAGCGATTATGGCGTGCCGGAGTGCGGGCGGGTTTCGACCGACCCCGATAATATCTGCAAACGCATCTCAACAGCCTTGCGATCCACTCTCATTAGCGCTAAACGAAGGGCGTAGATGATGGAGAGCGCCTTGGTCGTTTGCGTGTGCAATGCCATCCGGGAATCGCAAGTCCGCGACTGTGCGCGGGCCGGATCGATGACTCCCTGCCAGATGTATCAGGCGCTCGGGCGCCAACCGAAATGCGGACAATGCGCGGTCGTCGCGCGCGCGATCATCGAAGAGGAACGCGCCGCCGCGTGATCCAGGCGACGGCGCGGTTTTGAACCAGATCGTCGGCGGTTCAAACCGCCATCAGCACCCCGGCGGCGATCACGCCCCACGACAACAGGCACGCGCCGCCCAGGATCATCATACGGGTCCGCGCGCGCAGCTTATAGGGCCCCATGGCCTGTTGGCTGGCCATTTCCTCGCCCGAAAAGGACAAGACGTTCGTCGGCCCCTGTGCCGCGGTGATCGCACCCGACGGCAACGGCCGGTCGAAGACGCAGCCCAGCCCCTCGACGCCCTGCCACACCGCCGTGGCGCGGACGCGGCCGATATTGGCCAGCCCGATCTCGATCCCCGTTCCCTCCGCGATGGGCAGGTTCGTTTCGATCCGGCACCCTTCGCGGGTCAGGTCGAGCACGACCACGTCATAAGGACGCACATCGCCATCGATCCGAAGAACGCCGCGACGCTGCAGCAGCGTCCGTTCCTCCGACCGGTCGTCATAGGCGAAGATGTCGACGACGTGTGCCTGATTCATGCCCGTTAGCCTTTAAAGGAAGCTGCGTGAGGCTCTGTGTGAGCCAAGGGTGATGAAACCGGACCGCGACAAGGGCTGGCGTGTTTCCAACCTCATGTCTCGATCCGGGACTTTGGGAAAGATCGGGCGTGCCCCCACGCCCGGCGGGAAAAGTCAGTAGAGACCGGCGACCGATCCGGCATAGAACAGCGCCCAGCCGCCCACCGCACCGGACAGGATCAGCGCCGGGGTCATCATCCAGCGGATGCGCGAGGGGGCCACCGCCTGCTTCGCGCTGAAGCTGTCGAAGACCGCCTGCTCGCGCTCGCTATCGAACTCGTTCCACAGCCTTTCCTGCAAGCTATGGACCGGCGAACCCGCAGCCGGACCCTGCCATGCGTCGACGGACGCGCCCGCCTTGGTCGCGGTCGCGGCATCGCCCTTGTTCTTGTAAGCCAGGTTGTTTCGCATGTGGGTTCCCATACGGTACAGTGCACCGAAGACCGATTTACCCCTTGGCGCTTAGATGAGACTTAATCCCGCTGGTTAACGCAAAATTAGGCACGAAAAGGCTCATCCCACAGCGCCTTGTCGAGCCATGGTCTTCTATGCCATTTGCGGATCGGAAACGGATCAAGGGGGATACCATGTCGACCTTTCAGCGGCTTACCCGCCTGCGCCCGGCAATGATCGCGCTGTTGACCGCCAGCGTCGCCCTGTCCGGCTGCGCCTCGACCAACGCACCGCCCCTGCCCGCATCCGAGATCGGCAAGGCGCGCCAGCCCTATACTTTGGGGGTCGGCGACAAGGTGCGTGTTAACGTTTATCGCGAACCCGAGCTGAGCGGCGAATTCGCCGTCGGCGGCGCGGGGTCGATCGCGATGCCGTTGATCGGCGAAGTGCCCGTCAAGGGGCTGACCCGTGCCCAGGTCGAGGCGGAACTGACCAAGCGACTGGGCAATGGCTATGTCCGCAACCCCAGCGTGTCGGTCGAGGTGTATGATTTCCGCACCTTCGCGATTTTGGGCGAGGTGCAGCGTCCCGGTGCCTATCCGGCGCGGGAGGGTACGACCCTGACCTCGGCGGTGGCGCTGGCGGGCGGCTATACCTACCGCGCCAACGAGCATCGGGTGCTGCTCCGCCGGGCCAATGGTCCGACCTTCTACAGCGTCGATCCGGACGCCGATGTCGAGGTGCAGCCGGGCGATACGATCCGGGTGCCCGAGGTTCATTTCTGACAAGGGGTCATCGGGTGGTCCGTTCTCCCCTGGCAGGGTCCGCCACGCTGTTGTTGATGTCGACGCTGGCCATGCCCGCCACGGCGCAGACGACGCAGACGCCCCGCTCCGGCGCTTCGGTGCCGGGGCGACTGACCTTGCCCGCCCAGAGCGATCCGATGGCCACGCGACAGCCCGGCACACCCATGCCGCCTCCCCTGGTCGATCCGCAGACCGGTCGGCCGGTCGATGCGCGCGGACAACCCATGGGCGTCGCGAACACGGCGGTCGATGCCGCGCCGTCGGGCGACGCCATATCCGTCCCGGCCTATATTCCCCTGCCCTCCGGTTCGACCCAGCAGACCGAAGTGCCGACCGCGCGGGTCGCCGATCGCGCGCTCAGCGCCTTGCGGTTGCCGGGCGAGACGGTGCTGACGCGCCGCCGCCCAGGCTATGACGCACCCGGACTTCGTGTGGGGGGGATGGTGGTCCGTCCCTATATCGATGCGGGCCTGGCCTATGACGCCAATGTCTATGCCGAGGAAAATCCGCGGACCGACGTCTTCGCGCATATCCTGGGCGGCTTCGACGCCACCTCGGACTGGGGGCGGCACCGGGCGGTGCTCAGCGGCTTCATCCGTCGTCGCGAATATGCCCGCTATACCTCGGAAAACACGACGACCTACCGGGTGGTGACGGCGGGACGCTATGACGCGACCTCGCATATCTCCTTCACCAGCGAGGCGTCGCACCAGCGCATCCAGTTGGAGCGCAGCGCGGTCGAGGAAGTGTCGAGCCTGGCGCTGCCCAGCATCTACGACCTGACCTCGGGGCAGTTGGGCACGCGCATCGAATATGGTTCGACGCGACTGACCGCCACGGGCGGCGTGGCACGGACCGAGTTTCGGGACAATCGCTCGCTGGCGGGCCAGATCACCGACCAGCGGTTTCGGACCTTCACCGGCTATAGCGGCGAGGCGCGGATCGAACATGACGTGTGGGGCACCCGCGCCGTGTACGGCCAGTTGAATGTCGAGCGTCGCCGCTTCGACCTGGCCGAAGCCAGGCAGCGGAGCAACGCCGACGTCTATACCCTGACCGCCGGTTTGCGCGGCGCGCTGACCCAGTTGATCCGGGGCCATGCGGGCGTGGGCGTCATCCGGGTCGATTTTCAGGAACCGTCCGCGCCGTCCATTACCGGCCTGACCTTCGATACCCAGCTCGACTGGCTCGTGCGCGAGCGGACGACGATATCGCTGTCGGGCTCGCGCGAGGTGCGCACCGCCGCGCAACAGGACGCGCGCGCGGCGCTGTTCACCAATGTGACGCTCAGCGCCAGCGAAGAGGTTCGCCGCAATCTCATCCTGACGCTCGGCCTGCGCCAGCAATGGACGACCTATGTCAACGACATCCGGCGCGCGTCCTTGACGGGCGTGACGCTGGGCGCAAACTGGCTGCTCGACCGGCATTGGACGATCAAGCCGTTGATCAGCTATCTTCGCCGTACCGATCGTGGGTTCAACCTCGATCTGGGGCCGGAGGACGGCCAGGTCGCGGTCAGTGCCACCTATCGGTTCTGATCCCGGTTAACGGGTCCGGATGACGACTGCCTCCCGCCGGGGGCGCGAATGCCTGTGGAGGTGGGATTGACGGATCAAGCACTGGAGGCTGCGGGTCGAGCGACCGCCGCACCCTGGCGTCGGGCGGAGGCGTCGCGCGCCGCGCAGATCGCCCGGTTCGTGCGCCTCTACCTCATCCTGCCCGCCGCGATCATCGCCATCTATCGCAGCACGCAGATGTGGTACGGCTATCCGACGTCCCAGACGGAGAATGCCAGCAACGACCCGTTCCTGATGCAGATGGTGCTCTATTCGCTGGTGCCGTTCATCGCGCTGACGACGATCGCATTGCCCCGCATGGCCGCGCGTGCGGTGCTGCGACTGGGGCCGCTCGTCGGCCTGCTCGGCATATTCCTGATCGGCTCGATCCTGACATCGGCCAACCCGATGAGTTCGCTGCGTGGCTTTATCGCCATGATGCTCATCGTCTTGCCGATGATGTACCTGGCAACCTGTTTCGGTGCGAAAGCCTCTTTCGACATCGTGTGGCGGGTGATGGCGGTGCTGCTGGTCGTCAACTTCACCTACTCCATCCTGTTTCCCGGCATCGCCTTCATGAGCGGATCGCTGAACGGCGCGATGCGGGGCATGTTCGTGCACAAGAACGCCTTCGGGGCCTATTGCGCGCTGACCTTCGTCATGCTGCTGCCGCCCGATTTCGACATTCGGCGCTGGGACCGGCTGCTTCGTCTGGCCCTGTGCGCCGTGGCGGCGGTGGGCGCAAAGCTGTCGCTGTCGTCGACCGCGATCGTCCTGCTGATCGTCGGCACGGGCGTGGTGGTCATCACCGGCTTTATGAGCCGTATCGAGCAACGTACGCTGCGCGCCATCGCCTTCGCCCTGGCGCTGTCTTTGGTCATCGTCCTCGCCAGCGGCGCGGGTGTCGCGCTGCTCGGCGAGGTGGCAGGCAGCTTCGGCAAGGACGTGACCCTGTCGGGCCGCGCGGAAATCTGGGAAGTGCTGTGGCCGGTCGCGCTCGACAAGCCGTGGCTGGGGCATGGCTTCGCGATCTTCCGCCAGACCTCCTATTTCCAGCAGTTCACCAGCACCATCGCTTGGGGTCCGCGCTCGACCCACAACACCTATCTGGAGATCGCGCTGAATTCGGGCTTTCCGGCGCTGTTCACCTGGGTTGCGATCATGCTGGCGGCGATCTTCCGCGGCATCCTGCTGATCGATCCGTCGTCGCCCGACTATCGCCCGATCCAGAAGGCGCTGGCGGCGATCGTCATGGCGCTGCTCGTGTCCACCAGCGAGGCGGGGCAGATGCTGGCCCCGCAGGCGACCTGGCCGATCCTGGTCCTGTCGCTATATTGCATCGCCATTTCCGACGGCACGCGCCGCCTTCGCCGCCCCTCCTCCGATCGGGGGATTTCGAAGGCGGACTGGACACCCGCCAAGCGACGCGCGGTATAAATCGCCCCCGCCGTCGAAAGATGGTGCATATCCGCATAGAAGACCCGGCGCTTTCCGTCCCGAAACAGGCAGCCGGCCGGATCGCAGAGCGGCGGCACCGGATCGAACAGCATGACGCCGGGGCGCTGCGCCACCTGCCGCGCGACGGCCTCCCGCGCGCGATCCGGCATCACGGACTGCCAGGGCATACGGTCCTGCCGCATTTCTCTTTCCCGATCGCCCAGCACGCGCGCGAGGGACGCGCGGACCGGCATGAGATCGTTCAACGCCATGCTATGCGGATCGGCGGAGAAGCGCGGGATGTCCTGCACCACGATGACGGTCCGCTCCAGCTTTCGGAGGGTATCGATCATCCGACCCAGTCCGGCCTCCAGCGCCAGCCTTCGCCTCGCCACATCCTCCCGGCCATCGGCGCTCACCTCCAGCAGCGATGACCAGTAGCCAGCGAGGATGACCGTGCGTATCCGGGGATGCGTCCGAACGATCGCCAGCGCTTCAGCCAGAAACGCCGCGCACTCCGCGCTATGGGTCGGGTGATTGGCGAGGAAATGGTCGTAGCCCAGGATCGGCTGGCACGAGGACTTCGTCATTTGGTACAGGGACAGCGAACGGGCTGAGGCCATATCCGCGATCCCGGCGACCAGCGCGTTGGCGTGGCTGTCCCCGATCAGCGCGACCGCCGCTCCGGTGCCGGATGGAAGGCAGGCGCGCATCGATCGGGGGGCGGTCGCGCCATATGCCACCAGGCAGTCATTGCCGATCGCGCTGCGAACATCGGCGTCGACCTGCCTCACCGAAGCGGCAGCCCAGCGTGCCATTCCGCCACTGATGAAGATCAGGAAGAGCGAGCCGATCCCCGCTGCCCAAAGGGCGACATAGCGCCGCCCCGCGATTCCGCGCTCGCCACCGCCCCGCCGGAACGGAATCTCGACGAAATGATAAGTGGCGATGGCGATCAGCAGCGTGCCGAGGATCAGCCCACCCCTTACGGCGGCACCGACTTCTATCCCCAGGATATGCACCACGGCGACGGGCGACCAATGCCAGAGATACCAGGAATAGGAGACCCGCCCCAACCCGACCATTGGTGCCGAGGCGAGCAGCCCCCGCCCCAAGCCGGAAACGCCCGGCATGACGACCAGTCCGGCGGCAGCGACGGCAAGGACCTGTCGGAGCAGCACCGGCTGGCCCTGCGGGAGGAACAGCGCCAGGCCGAGCAGCAGGGCCGCCGCCGGCAACAGGGCCGCACGCCGCCTGACCAGCCCCCCAAAACTCCCATCGGGCGAGCCCAGCGCGATCAGGGCCCCGGTCCCGATCTCCCACAGGCGGAACGGCATGAGATAGAAGGCCGTCACCGGCCGATAGTGAACGGTCAAGAGGGTGGCGGCGAAGGACAATAACGTCGCGACCAGGACGACTCGCCGCAATCCCTCGCCGCCGCGCCGGAGCCCGAACAGGATGACGGGCGGGATGACGAGATAGAATTGCATCTCGACGGAAAGCGACCATCCCATCAGCAGCAATTGCCGAACGGCCTTGGGTGAGAAATAATCGGTGAATGCCAGAAAGGCGACGTTGGAAACCCCGGTCAGCGTCGCGGTCGCGGTCAGCGCATAGATCTTCAACTCATAGGGCGTCAGGATCAGGCAGGCGAGCAGCGTCGTGACGATGACGACGCAAAACAGCGCAGGGATCAGCCGCCGAACGCGCCGCAGGTAAAAGTCACGATAGCGGAAGCGCCCGGTTTCGATCGAATGCCGGAGGATCGCGGTGATCAGAAAACCGCTGATGACGAAGAATATGTCGACGCCGACATAGCCCGCGGAGAATGGCGGGACCTCATAATGGAACAGGACGACCAACAGGATGGCGATCGCACGAAGTCCGTCGATATCGCGGCGATATGCCACGTCCGCCGCCTTCGGCGCGCTTGCCTGCATTGCTCGACATCCTCTGCAAGCTTCTTACCTGCGCCGATGCTCCTTCCAGAGTGGACCATCCCCGTCCAGCACCCGGGATTATCGGCGATCATGCTATAACCGAAACGATGCACCACTGGGCGCAGTCGCCGCCTCCTAGCGGCTGTCGAAGCCCGAAAAACGATGGGCGGACCGATAGGGATCAGCCCGCCCATCATTTCGTCCGCTGATTGCCGGTCGGGAGACAGGCCCCCCGGCCGACCGCCGGATTACAGCACCAGCATGTCGCCCGCGCTCAGGTGCGGCGTCAGGTCGATGACCAGCGCGCCCTGGTCATAGCTGCCGCCGATTGCCGCCTTGTAGACGAAGCTGTCGCTGGTCTTGTGGTCGGCCACCATCCGCGCATTGGCGTCGGCGTCCAGCGTGTAGGTGAAGGCACCGGTGCCGTCGATGTGCAGCGTGCCATAGGCCCCCTTCAGATCGACCGCGCCCTTGCTCAACTGCTGCCCGCCGACGGTGCGGAGCGACAGGGTGCTGCCGTCCGAGGTCAGGTCGTTGGTCGAGACATTGCCGACCACCGTCTGGGCATTGGCGGCGATCTTGTAGAAATCGTCCACCGCCTTGGCCTTCTCGATCGGCTGACCGGCCTTCAGCGCCGCCTTGGCCGCCGCGCTGCCCGAGTCCTGCGTCCGGATATAGGCCGCCAGATCGATCGTCAGGTTCGACGTGACGACCTTGCCACTGTCATTGGCCTTGTACTGGAAGCTCTCCACCGGAGCGCTGACATTCTTCAGCTTGGCGAGCGCGTTGCTGTCCAGCTCATAAGTGAAGTGGCCCTTCTGATCGATGTGCAGCGTGCCGTAGGTGCCCTTCAGGTCCAGGCCGCTGGTGCCGATCCTGGTCCCGTTGAACGAGCTGAGCGACAGCTTGTTGCCGGCCGCGTTGATGTCGTTGTCCATGATGTTGCCCGACATCTTGGTGCCCGACACGTCCATGGCATAGCGATCGGCGTTGATCCCGACCTTCAGCGCCTTGTTCAGATTCTCGCTATAGCTTTCCTGGAGCAGCTTGGCCGCGGCGGCGTCCGCCTGAGCCTTGGCGATCGCCACGGCCTGCGCCTTGGCGGCGGCGTCGACCTGGGCCTGGACGGCGGCGGCGGCTTCGGCTTGCAGGCCCGAGGGGGCATTGGCCGCCGTCGTCTGGACGTTGCCGACGACATTGAACGCACCGGTCAGGCCGTTGCCCTTGATCTGCGACAGGGTGCTGTCGATGACCACATTGTCGTGGAAGGTGCCGGTCGTCTGCTTGTCGATCTTCAGCGCGGCGGTGGCGACGCTGACGAAAGTGTTCTTGCTGATGTCCATATTCTGGCGCGTGACGTCGCCATCGCGCGACAGACCGGTCAGCGCCACGCCGAAGTTCGATCCGACGATCTCGTTGCCCGAAATCTTGTAGTTGCCCAGGTTGATCCCGGCGCTCGCCATGATTGCCGAGGACCAGCCATATTTGTTCTGGCCGCTGAGCTTGTTGTCCGTGATCTCGACGTCCCAGCCGTTGATCGCAATGCCGAAGCTGCCGCCCTTCACCTCGTTGCCCGACGCGACGACGTTCGACGAATTGTTGACGATGATCCCGCCCTTGGTCGAATCCGGCGAGGTGCTCTGGTCGATGACGTTGCCGGTCATCCGGACGTTGGAGGAGTTGGTCACCTGAATGCCGTCGGCGGTGCCGCCCTTCAGGTTCGTCATGACGTTGTTGACGATCTTCAGGTCGGTCATGTCGACGACATAGATGCCGTCGTTCGACACATTGTCGAACTTGCTGTTCGAGATGGTGACGTTCTTGCTCGTCTTCATCGAGATGCTGCCGGTCCCCGTCCCGGCCCCGGCATTGATCAGCGAGACGTGGTCGATGACCCAATTCTCGGTCTGCGCCGCGTAGATCGCGTTGAAGCTGGTCGAGAAGGTCAGGTCCTTGATGACGATGTTGCTCGTCTTCGTCCCGTAGATACCCTGCTTGCCGACGAAGGTCGGGTCCGTGCCCTGCCCATAAGCGGCGATGGTGATCGGCTGGTCGGTCGTGCCCGAACCGTTGATGGTCAGCATGTCGGCAAAGCTGCTGCCGCGCGCCAGCAAAACCGTGTCGCCGGCCTTGAGCTTCATACTGGAAATCTTGGCGACGGATTGAAACGCCGTGCCCGCACTCGTGCCGCTGTTCTTGTCAGAACCGTTGGCGGCATCGACATAATAGGTCGTCATGTTCCGGCTTCTCCGGGGAAGAGAGCAGAGGTCTTCCCGATGCGGAGCGTGTGGCAGCGACGGTGGAAACGACGGGTTACATCCTAGGGTTAACGTTTCGTACACACTAAAACATTGTCGGAACGTCGTAAATTTCGCGGCAGGCCAAGGCCGTTAACATCTGTCGTCGGCGCGCCAGCTATTGCGGCAAAGGATGTCGGGCAGCCGTGGAGGCCGGACGCACGAACGCCGGCGACCTTGCGGCCACCGGCGTTCGGCGGAGTTCGAAAACGGTCGCCGTGTGGGCGGCGACCGATCGCGAATTAGAGAGCCGGCGCGGCCGAGTTGAACGCGATGTTCAGCAGGGCGTAGTCGGTGTTGTTGCCTTCGCCATTCTGGCCGTCATGCGGCTTGTAGGCGAACTTCTCGACGCCCTGAGCACCGCCCAGCGCGATGGTGTCGGGGTCCGAATAGTCGACCTGGTAGGTGAAGGCGCCGTTGCTGCTGATCGTCAGGGTGCCGTAGACGCCCTTGATCTGCACGTCGGTCATGTCGGTGATGTGATAGTTGGTCTTGGTGGCCAGATCGATCACGCCGCCGACGTGCAGCGTATCGCCATCGGGATCGCTGTCGTTGAAGAGGACGTTGCCGCCCACGATGCCCGAGTTGGTCGACACGAAGTCGTCGACCGCCACCGGCTTGCGGTTGGCTTCGCCACCGATGTCGAACGAGACATAGGCCTGATCGTACATGCCGCTGCTGTCGCGGATCTTGATCTTGAACTCTTCGACCATGGTCTGGCCGTTCTTGATGTTCAGACCGGCGTTCAGCTCATAGGTGTAGGTGCCGTCCTGAGCGATGGTCAGCGTGCCATACTTGCCCTGGAAGACATTGCCGCCCTTGCCGCCACCGATCGTGCCAGCGACATAGCCGTCGTTGACGCGAGCAACGGTGATCGTGTCGCCGTCGGCGTCGGTCGCGTTCTGCAGGATGTTGCCCGAGATGGTGCGGGCGTTCTCGTTGAACGAGATCTTCTGGTTCGGAAGGTCGGGACGACTCGGCATTGTAGGGACTCCCCTGTTTTTCGCTTTAAGTAGCGGTTTGGATTGCAGTGCTGGCCATGCGGCCGGTGTTGATGACCAGATGGTTAGCGCCGTGTTAACCAGAAAACAGCAGAAATGTTTCGTCCCTTTTCGCGACTGTCCCATGATGAGGCGGATATGACGGCGCGAGCAGTCCCGACGCGGCGCACTGTTTCGGTCGACGGAACCAAGTTGACCCTGCCGTGTTCTTCCGGCCTTTTGCCCTTATTCATTGGGCGGGGGACCAAGATCACGAAGCAATGGTCAGTGTAGCAATTGCTCCGACACATCGGTCATTGCGAAAATGGCGGATTTCCGCGATTGCAAACGATATGATATTATAACCATATCGTAACGATCCTTATCTGGGAATATGAACGGTTCCTGTCCGATGGGCGCGGCTTTGGTGCGAATAGGTCATTCAGTCGTCCGAATGACACCGCTCGCCCGTTTGGATGAAAATAAAACTACAAAATCAAGAAAGCGCGATGACTCTCGGCGGCAAGAGGCCGGAATCGCTCTTGGCATTCTGCCGAAGATGAGGCCGCTCCTTGGCGGCCAACGGTTCACCGCTACTGATGCACGTTCTGCCGTAAGCGAAAAACGAATCGGATTCGCGGGAAAGATGGTCCGAGACCCGAATTGCGGTCCCGGACCATGAATTTTCCAAAAGGCTTTACCGTAGCTTGCCCTTGTCCATCTGGGAGACGCGCTCCGCGATCGCCCGGATCATGCGCGGTCGCGGATGGGTGCCGGTCCGCGGGGTGCCTGATCCGTCATTGGCGTTGGGCGCGAAGACCTCTCCTCCGGCGGCGACCACCGTTCGTGCGCCGTTATAGCTGAGCTTGCACGTCCAGGCGCCGGGCTGACCGGTGATCGCGATGACGGATGCGAAGTCGACCGCCCCGCCCGGTATCCATTGCAGGACGTCCCCGAGTTCCGGCGCATCGGCCAGGACGATGCTGTCATAGGTCGCCGTGCCGTCGGTCCCCGCCTGCTGCGCCAGGGTCGTGACGAAGAAGGGTTCTGGCCATTTGCCCTGCGTATCGGCCAGACCGGCGGCGCGCATCACGTCGATATAGCCCGCCAGCGTGCCGTCCATCCCGGCCTCCTTGTCGGCCTCCAACTGGTAGCGGACACCGTTCGGCCATTCGCCGCCGACCTGATATCCCTGGTTCGCAAGCGTCCGGAACCCGTCGGTGGAGTTGGGATGAATGACCTGCCCGACCGCGATGATCGGCGTTCCGGGGTGACGCGCTAGGATACGGTCGTTCAGCGCCTTCCAGTTGGCGCGGGTCGTCGCATAGCTCCCGCTCTCATAATCGTTGCGGCCCATCTGGTTGAGGATGCAGGTGAAGGGCCGCCGCCCGCCGTTCATCGCCACCACCTGATCGACGATATCCCAGCGTTTGGCCGAGTTGGTCGAGATCAGTTCGCGCTTGGACGCCGCGCCCGGCAGGCCGATCATCATGTGCGGAATACGCCCATAGGGGCCGTCCCGATCGAGCCAGCGACGAAGCCATCCCATATTGCGCCGGGTATCGGCGGCCAGCACGCTATCGGACTGCCGCTCGCCGATCGAATCGCACACGACCAGCGGCACCGGACGCCCGTCCCACCCCTTGGCGACCATGAAGTCCGGGCCGTAATAGGCCGGGAAGGATGCCCCTTCGAGCGAGCCGGTGCTGGCCGTGTCCGTGCCGATCAGCGCGATCAGCGCCGCCGCATTGTCCGCACCCCATACCCGCTCGCCGCGCTGGCGCATGATCTGGTGCACCGGGATCTGCTTCTCCCCGGCGGCGGTCGCATAGAGCGTATAGACCGTCACCTGCGCCAGCGGCGGCACCGCGACCGACAGGTCGTCGGTCCACACCCCCAGCGCGCCGCTGGCGATGCTCGTCCCCGCCGCTCCTCCGAAGCTGCACGCCCGCGCTTCGCCGCCGTTCACCGCGATCCAGACGCCATATATAATAGTCGCGTTTCCCGGCAGCACCGTCTCCTGCGGGCTGTTCCCCCCTTCGGTGCAGGCGAAGCCCGAATAATGAAGCCGGAGATGGTCGATCGCATATTGCGGCGAACCGAAGATCAGCTTGGTCATGACGAAGCGCGTGTCGGCCTGCGCGGTGACGAGCGTACCCGAAGGCACCCGCGCGCCGGTCGCCCAGAACATATAGCGGTCCTGATCCGCCAGCATTCGCGGATTGCCGAAGGCCGGGCGATTGCCCGAATAGTCCCCCGCCATATCGCTCACGCCTCCCCGATCAGGTCGGCGGCGGTGGTGCCCGTGGCGCGGACGAAGCCGGGGCGGACATTCAGGTAAACCCCGCTCGCGACATTGCGATAGACGACATCCGCCGCGCCATCGACCCCGCGCAGCGTGATATGGCCGCCGGTGCCGACGAACAGCCGCTTGGGCACCACGGCCAACGGCACGCTATCGCTCGGCGCGATGGCGAAAGGTGCGCGCGACGGCGCGCTCAGGCTGTCGATGTTGAACGGATCGGCCATGGCTCTTCTTCCCCCTGTAAATGCCGCGAACGGGACCGTCCGGGACATTGTTCTTCATATGTTCCTTTTATAGCTGTAGGAAAGCCCCGATGGAGCGGGTATCGGCGGCGCGTCACATCACGGTCGCGCGGGCGGCGGGCGGCCTGAATTTGGGCCGCATCGGGAATAGGATAGCATGAGCAACACAGCCGGAGGTGTCGGAAAGCGGATCGCGAAGGGGAGCATGTGGCTGACGGCGGCGCGGGTCGTCGTCAATCTTTCGGGGATGGTCAGCACGGTCATCCTGGCGCGCCTGCTGGTCCCCGCCGATTTCGGCCTGGTCGCGATCGCGGCGACGCTGATGCAGATCGTCACCTCCATTACCGAAATGTCGCTGTCGCAGGCGCTGATCCGGCTGGACGAGCCGACCGATGCCGATTTCCATTCGGCCTGGACCCTGTCGGCGTTGCGCGGGGTCACGATCGCGGTCGTGCTGTCCGCCTCCTCCCCCTTCGTCGCGCATATCTATGGCGATCAGCGGCTGATCCCGATCCTGATCGTCCTGGGCGGCGGCGCACTGCTGTCCGGGCTCGCCAATCCCTGGCTGGCGGTGTTCCAGCGACGGCTGGTTTTCTGGCAGGAATTCGTCCTGTCCTCCGCATCGAAGATGAGCAACGTCATCGTCGCCGTCGCGGTCGCCTGGTATTTCCAGAGCTATTGGGCGATCGTCGCCGGGATCGTCGCGATGTACGCGTCCAACGTCATCGTCTCCTATTGCATCATGCCCCGCCTGCCCCGCTTCTCGCTGGGAAGCTGGCGGACGCTGTTGTCCTTCTCGGTCTGGACCAGCGCGTCGCAATTGGTGAACGCGCTCAACTGGCGCGCGGACCAGTTGATGGTCGGCAAGATCGCGACGCCCACCGTGCTCGGCTATTATAATGTCGCGTTCAACCTCGCCAATCTGGCGACGCGCGAGACGACGCTGCCGCTGACCAAGACGCTGTTTCCCGCCTTCGCGTCGATCAAGCACGACAAGCCGCGCCTGACCGCCGCCTATATCAAGGCCGACCGGCTGCTGGTCGCGCTGGGCGTGCCGGTGGGCGTCGGCTTCGCGCTGGTCGCCGAACCGATGGTCGCGCTGTTCCTGAACGCCAAATGGCTGCCCGCCGTGCCGATCATCCAGGCGTTCGCGGTGATCTTCGGGCTTCAGGGCGTGGCCGGGCTGGCGACGCCGCTGGGCATGGCGCTGGGTTATGTCCGGTTGCTGTTCATGCGCGATTTGCAGGTCCTGCTCGTCCGCCTGCCGCTGATGGTGCTGGGCGCCATCTTCTTCGGCGTCCCCGGCCTCGTCGCGACGCGCGTTCTGGCGGGGCTGTATCAGGTCAGTGTCGGGATGGTGCTGGCCCGCCGTCTGGCAGGCGTCAGCATCATGCGGCAGATCGCCACGCATATGCCCACCCTGATCGGATGCATCACGATGTCGCTGGGCGTCTGGGCCGTCGCCGATCGCGGCTGGCGGGTCATCGGGGGCTTCGATCTGGCCCAGGAACTGATCCTGCGCGTCATCGTCGGTGGTCTGGTCTATCTGGTGACCCGCTTCGCCATCTGGTTCGCGATGGGCCGCCCCGCAGGGCTGGAACGTGATGCCGCCGCGATGCTGGGGAAGCTGCGCCGAAAGGTCGCATGACGGCCGTCCCCGGTCACGTCCGGCGGGGACGTGTCATTTGGGGACAAAAGTGACGACGGTTTCAATTCCCCGCGTGGTGAAGCGACGCCGAACCTGCAATTATCGTGACATTGCGCCGTGTTGGGGTGGTGCAGCAATGGGCCCGTTAACCAATCGGGCCTATAGCCCACGAACATGACAGCGTCGGGGACCCGGCGCGATGGGACATGTGGCGTAAGGAAGGGCCGGGTTTTGCGTACAGCCGACGGGGGACAAGACGATCTGCGCATGGCGTTGCGCCGGTTTCGATCGGTCTTCGGCATGATCGTGGCGGTCAGCGCCATCCTGAACATATTGCTGCTGGCCGGCTCCATCTACATGATGATGGTCTATGACTCGGTGCTGCCGGGGCGGTCGATCCCGACGCTGGTCGGCCTGCTGATCATGGTCACGCTGGCCTATGCCTTTCAGGGGCTGTTCGAGAATCTGCGTGCCGGGCTGTTGTCCGATGTCGGCAACGGGCTGGACCGTGCGCTGTCGCGGCGGGTGCAGGGCGCGATGGGGCAGATGTCGCTCGACGGTCGGGTGACGCAGGGCGACGGCCTGGGCCCGATGCGCGATCTGGACCAGGTGCGCAGCTTCATCAGCGGCACCGGCCTTGCCACCATGATCGACCTGCCCTGGATCCTGTTCTTCCTGGGCGTGCTGTTCATGCTGCATGTCTGGCTGGGCGTCACGACCCTGATCGGCGCGCTGATCCTGCTGGCGCTGACGCTGGTCACCAACCGGGTGATGAAGAAGCCCTCGTCGGACCTTCACCAGATGTCGTCGGTCCGCAACGCCATGGCCGAATCCAATATGCGCCATGTCGAACTGTTCGCCGCACTCGGCATGCGCGAGCGGATGCGCGACCGGTGGGAGCGGGTGAACAACCAGTATGTCACCCTGTCCAACCGCGTCTCGCGCGAGAGCGCCAAGCTGGGCGGCGTCAGCAAGGTGCTGCGCCTGCTGCTGCAATCGGTGATCCTCAGCGTCGGCGCGCTGCTCGTCATCAACGGCAAGGCCAGCGGTGGGGTGATCTTCGCCTCGTCCATCCTGTCGGGCCGCGCGCTGGCCCCGGTCGATCAGGCGATCGCCAACTGGCGCAATCTGGTCGGCGCGCGTCAGGGCTGGGCGCGGTTGAAGCAACTCTTCACCCGCGTGCCCGTCGCCGATCCCGGCATGACCCGCCTGCCCGCCCCGCACCGGAGCCTGCTGGTCGAAAACCTGGTCGTCGGCCCGCCGGGTACGCAGCGCACCACGCTGCACGGCGTTCAGTTCCGCCTCAACCCCGGCGACGCGCTCGGCCTGATCGGCCCCAGCGGCGCCGGCAAGACGACGCTGGGCCGCGCGCTGATCGGGCTCTGGCCACCCCAGGCGGGCGCGGTTCGGCTGGACGGCGCGGCGCTCGATCAATGGTGGCCCGACGATCTGGGCCGGTCGCTGGGCTATCTGCCGCAGTCGGTCGAACTGGTCGGCGGGACCATCGCGCAGAATATCGCCCGCTTCGACCCCGAGGCCACGTCGGAGGCGATCATCGCGGCCGCGCGCGATGCGGGCGTCCATGCACTGATTACCAGCCTGCCCGCCGGTTACGACACGCAGATCGGCGAGGATGGCCGCGAGCTTTCCGCCGGGCAGCGGCAGCGTATCGGCCTGGCCCGCGCGCTCTATGGCGATCCGTTCCTGATCGTGCTCGACGAACCCAATTCCAATCTCGATGCCGAGGGGGAGGCCGCCCTGGCCGCCGCCATCGGGTCGGTCCGCCAGCGTGGCGGGATCGTCGTGGTCATCGCCCATCGTCCCAGCGTCCTGGGACAAGTCAACAAGATCATGTATTTGCGTGACGGACGTATCGAGCTATTCGGGCCGAGCGATCAGGTCATGGAGCATCTGACGCGCGCGGCGCTGCCCAACGGCACGCCCACGCCCGAGCGTACCCTTGAGGAAAGCAAGTCATGAACGGCATCGTCACCACCGGCGGCCCCGGCACGCGCCTGACCGCGATCGACGAAGGGGCCCCTCTTTACGATCCGCTGCGCAGCGCCAAGCGGCAGTTCCGCATCGCGCTGACCGCGATCCTCGTGCTGGTGCTGGGTTTCGGGCTGGCGGGTGCGCTGATCCCGATCGGCGGCGCGGTGATCGCCCCCGGTCAGGTCGGGGTAAAGAGCCGGATCAAGCGGATCGCGCATCCGGCGGGCGGCGTCATTTCCGAAATCCTGGTCGAGAACGGCCAGCGGGTCCGCAAGGGCCAGGTGCTGATGCGCTTCGACGATCGGGTGACCGACGCCGATGCCCGCTTCTCCAGCCTGAGCGTCGACCAGTTGCTCGCCCAGCGCGCGCGCCTGGAGGCGGAGCGGCTGGGTGCGCCGACCATCACCTTCCCGGCGGAACTGGTGAATGGCGGCGAGGGTGCGCAGCGCGCCATGGCCGACGAGCGCAAGCTGTTCACCATCCGCAAGACCGAGCAGTCGGGCCTGATCGCCCAGCTGGAATCGCGGGTGCGGCAATATGAGCAGCAGATCGGCGCCTATCGCGCGCAGATCAACGCGCTGGAACAACAGACCGCGCTCATCAATCCCGAGCGTCAGGGCGTGAAGGACCTGTGGGAAAAGGGGCTGGTCACGATCAGCCGCCGCAACCAGCTCGAACGCACCGCCGCCGATCTTCAGGGCAATGTCGGCGCGCTCCAGGCCAATATCGCTTCCACCCAGGCGCGCATCACCGAGGCGCGCGAACAGATCATCCAGCTGGGCGAGACGCGCCGTTCGGAAGCGGGCACGCGGCTGGCCGAGATCAACAATACGCTGAACCAGCAACAGGTGCGCAGTGTCTCGGCGGTCGATGCCCAGGATCGCAGCGTGCTTCGCGCGCCCTATGACGGGGTGGTGGACAAGCTGGCCTTCAACACCATCGGCGGCGTCGTGCGCGGGGCCGAGGTCATCATGGAGATCGTGCCCGACAGCGACGAGTTGATGGTCGAGGCGGGCGTGTCGCCGCTCGACATCGATCAGGTGCGGGTCGGCCAGCAGGCACGCATCCGCTTCAGCGGGCTCAATTCGACCGCGACGCCCGAAATCCATGGCCGCGTCGTGACCGTGGCCGCCGACCGCTCGACCGATCCGGAGGGCAAGCAGGCCTTCTATCCGGTGCGCGTCGCGATCGAGGAGGCCGAGTTGCGCCGCTATCCCGAAATCCAGCTTCGCCCCGGCGTTCCGGCCGAGGTGTTCATCGAAACCGGCCACCGGACGATGATCTCTTACATTACGAAGCCGCTCCGCGATCAGTTCGAGCGGGCTTTCCGAGACAATTAAGATACGGAGTGGGGCGATGATGGTGAACAGGGGGAAGGCGCTGGGGGTATGCGCCGGATTGACGATCCTGGCCCTGATGGGGTCGGCATCGGGCGTGGCGCTGGCGCAGGTTCCGACCGCCGCCGGCATGCCGCAGCCGCTGGAGCCGCAACTGCCGCGCGAGACGCCGGAAGGCACGCTGGCCGCCAATGCGACGCCGACGCTGACCACGCTGGAGGCCGCGATCGCGCGCGCCTATTGGAGCAACCCGACGCTGGTGGCGGAGCGTTCGACGTTGAAGTCGGTCGACACGCTCTACCCGTTGGCGCGCGCCAATTACGGCCCGCAGGTCACGCTCCAGGGCTCGCACCAGTTCACCCGTACCCGCAGCGAGATCTTCCCCGGCCTGTTCAACCGGCCCGAGGGGTTTTCCAGCACCGCACAGATCATCTTCTCGCAGCCGGTCCTGTCCTTCGGTCGCCGCGCCTCGCAGGAGCAGAACGCACTGGCCCAGATCGCGCTGGAGCGCGAACAGTTGCGACTGGTCGAGGCATCGACGATGTTCGACGTCATCTCCGCCTATGTCGGCGTGATCCGCGACCGCAACATCGTGGAACTGGCTCGGCAGAACCTCGCGCTGCTCGAACGCCAATTTAGCGACGGGCGCGCGCGTTTCGCGGTCCGCGACATCACCTCCAGCGACTTGCAGCAGGTGCAGACGCGCGTCGAATTCGGCCGGGCGCAGTTGCTGAACGCGCAAGGACAATTGGGGGCGAGCCAGGCGCTCTTCCTTCAGGCGACGGGCGGTCTTCCGGGCGAACTCACCGCGCCGCCGCAAATCGCACTAGGCGTCGGTTCGCTCGAAGCGGCCTATGGCATCGCGGAGAATGGCAGCCCGATCATCCGCGGCGCCCAGTCGCGCGAAAAGGCGTCGCGCGCCGCCGTCGCCGCCGCCAAGGCCGAGCGCAACCCGAACGTGTCGCTGGAGAGCAGCGGCACCTATGGTCCCACCAACCTCTATCAGAACCAGCTTCGCACGACCGACCTGCGCTCCTCGGTGGTCGTCACCATGCCGCTGATCGATTCGGGCGTGCGCCGCCTGTCGATCGAGCGGGCGCGGCAACAGAATGACGCCGATTGGCGCCTGGTCGACGCCGCCTTGCGCGAGACGCGGCAGTCGGTGGCGCAGGCCTGGGACGCGCATCGCGCCGCGCTCGCCTCGCTCGAACATCTGCGTGCCGCGTCGGCGGCGGCGCAGGCGGCCTATGACGGCGCGGTCATCCAGGAAAAGGCGGGCGACCGCACCACGCTCGACGTGCTCGACCTGGCGCGCGACCTGCTCAACATCCGCACCAGCTATGCCACCGCCGAGGCGAGCGAATATATCGCCCGCGCACAGCTTCTGTCGGCGATGGGCAATCTGGAAGCGCCCAAGCTGATTACCGGCCTGCCCGCCTATGACACCAACGCCAATTTCGATCGCGTGAAGCGGCGCGGCGACGTGCCGTTGCTGACCCCGCTGCTGTCAGGGGCGGACAATCTGGTCAGCGGCAACGTCATCCGCGACGAACGCCCGATCCGCGATCCGTCCGGCGCGCTGCGCGTCGACACGGCGGTCGTTCCGCTGGAGGTGCCGCCCGCTCCCCCGGTGACGACGCCCGCCAGCCCCGCTATCGTGAAACCACGGACGGGGCGCTGATCGCACCGCGCCCGTCGATCGCCAGACGAAAAGGATAGCCTGTGGCCAAGACCGATGCGCGTACGGAAAGCGCCATGACGACGCCGATCCACGTCATCAGCCTGACGAGCGCCATCGATCGGCGGGAGGCCTTCTCCCGCTCGATCGAGGGGGAGGACCTGGACTGGCGGTTCTTCGATGCGCATCGCGAGCCGGTCGGCATCCATTATGACGAGGCCGCCGCGATCCGCCATCATGGCCGTCCGCTGCAACCCGGCGAGATCGGCGTCTATTCCAGCCATGCCGCACTCTGGCGGCAATTGGTGGCGGACCCGACGACCAACCAGTATCTGATCCTGGAGGACGATGTCATCGCCGACTGGGCGGCCATCCGGATGCTCTGCGCGATCGACTATGCCGCCGAGGGGATGGAGTATCTGAAGCTCTTTTACAAACTCCCCTCGCCACATCTGCCCGATCGTCGCAACTGGCCGGTCCCGGGCTTTTACGTCGTGCGCCTCTACGGCAAGCCTTATGGTGCGCAGGGCTATTTCATCACCAAGAAGGCCGCTGCGCGCTTCTTGGAACTCTACAACGACGCGGTCCGCCCGATCGACGATCAGACGGATCGCTTCTGGGAGAACGGCATTCCCAATCGCTGCCTCTTCCCCTTCCCCATCATGGAGGCCTATCGCCCCTCCACCATCGGTCCGGCGCGTTTTGCGGGGAAACAGACGCGCGCCGCCAAGATGCGTCTGCGGACGGACCGGATGCGCCGCAAGATCGCCTTCATGATGGACCGCGCGCTCCGGCGCTGATCGCGGTCAGGCCGGGTCTGGCAGGACGTAGAGCTCGGCCCGCACCGCACGATGGTCCGAGCCGGTATGGGGCAGCGTGTCGACCCGTCCGGCGATGACCCCGCGCCCGACGAAAATCTGATCGATCGGCAGCAGCGGCAACGGCCAATCCCGTCCGCCGACCCGCGCGGGGAAGCTGAACAGCGCGCGCGTCACCCGCGTCATCGGTCGCAGCCCATCGTCCAGCATCGCCATGCCCTGCCCCCAGGGGGTCAGGTTGAAGTCGCCCGTCAGCACCAGATGATCGCTCGCCCCCTGTCGAACGGCATCGATCAGCGACGATCGGAACCGCGCCTGCGGTCCCGGCGGGAAGGGCCATGGCGCATGGACGGTCGCGACGGTCAACGTACCGACCCGATCGAGCGGGATCTCTGCCCTGAAGAGCGCGGGGCCGACCAGTCCGCCCCCACGCGCGGGCAGCCGCCAGCGAACCGGCCCCATCGGCAGACGTGAGAGAATCGCCAACTGGCAACCGCGACACGCGCTGCGATAGGGGAAGGTCCGCGACAAGCGCTCGAACAAGGGCTCGGCCCCGGTCGCTTCCTGAAGTAGCAGCACGTCCGCGCCGCTCTCGATCAGCACCCGCGCGGCGCGATCCGGACTGGTCCGCCCGCCGTGCAGATTGTGGGTCACCAGAACGATCCGCGTCGCCCCGGCCGGGATTGTGCCCACAGATGGCCTCTCGGAGACTTCGCTGACGATCGGCCACGCGATCAACAGCAACGCCCCGGCCGCCGGTGCCAGGAACACCGCCCGCCGACGATGCGGCGATATCGCGAATGCCGCGACTAGCGGCACCAGCGCCAGCGGCAGGAAGGAGGCGAAGGCATCCGCCAGCGGCCAGACCCGCCCCACCACCGGGCAAAGCGCCAACCCCCATGCCAGGGCCAGAAGCATCCAGCCGACCATCAGCGCGAGCCGTTTCAATCATTGCCCCCTTGCCAATCGCTTGCGCGCTATAGAAGGGCCGCAAACCGTGTCAAACCGAGCCGTCTTCGCCGCCCGCCGCCGCTGTCGGAGTGCAGGACGCCGTGTTACAGCCGGGCCACTATAGGGGACCAAATACGCATGGCACGAGTCATCTGGGGTGAGAGTACATCGGCCTTGTCGGCCGCACCGGACGACCGCGCGGTCCTGTCCTCGACCTTGCGGCGCGGGGTGATCGCGGCGGTGGCGATCGGCGTCGTGCTGCAACTCATGCTGATGTTCGGTGCGCTGCTGGTCGGCGTGCTGGCCGATGCGGCGGTGCCGGGACGCAATGTCGCCACCCTTTGGGGTCTGCTGTTGCTGGGTGTCGTGCTGTACGGCGTGTTCGGGCTGCTCGATACCTTGCGGGCGCGGCTGCTCTTCGACGTGGCGGGCGCGGTGGATCAGCAGCTTGCGCCGCGCGTCCATGACGGCGTCGCCTTCGTCGCGCGGACCGGCGTGCTGGAGGGCGATGGCCTGGGCCCCGTCCATGACGCCGACCGGTTGCGCCATTTCCTGACCGGCCCCATGCCCGCCGCGCTGATCGACCTGTGCGTCGCGCCGATCGCGCTCATCATGTTGTTCGCGCTCCATGTCTGGCTGGGCGTTGCGGGTCTGGCCGCGATGATCGTGACCGGGCTGGTCGGCTGGGCGATGGGCGGATCGGCGGGGCGGCGGGCCGAATGGCTGGCCGAGATGCGCCCGCTGCGGTGGCTGTCGGCGGAGGAAGGGCGTCGCCACGCGCTGACCGCACGCGCCATGGGGATGGAAAGCCGCCTGCGCCAGCGCTGGCTGGGCATGGCGCAGGACACCATCCTGACCGAACGGGCGCTGCACCGGCGTTCGGTCGGGCTGGCGGGCGCGGCGCGCGGCGTTCGCCTGATGCTGTTCATCGTCCTGTTGTCCATCGGTGCCGGTCTGGCGTTCAGCGACCGGGCGGCCTGGAGCACCGCCCTGATCGCCGCGCTGCTGCTCTATCAGTTGCTCGCGCCGCTCGATCAGGTGGTCAGCGGATGGGGCGAGGTGAAGACGGCACGCGGGGCGCTCGATCGCCTCAACATCCTGCTCGGCCAGTTGCCCTTGCGCGACGTCACCACGCTGCTGCCCCGTCCCCAGGCGGAGATGTCGACCGACCAGCTTTTCGTCGTCGCCCCCGGCGCCCAGCGTCCGGTGGTCAGCAATATCGGCATCATCCTGAACACCGGGGACTCACTGGGCATCATGGGCGTCACGGGCTCGGGCAAGACCGCGTTGCTCCATGCGCTGGCCGGGGTCTGGCCGGCGGCGCGCGGCGTGATCCGCCTCGACGGTGCGTCGCTCGATCAATGGGATACCGAGGAACTCGGCAAATATATCGGCTATGTGCCGCAGCATATCGAGCTGATCGACGGTACCGTGGCGCAGAATATCGCGCGCTTCGATGCGGCTGCCTCCACCGACGCGATCATCGCCGCCGCCCGGCGTGCAGGGGTGCACGACCTGATCCTGCGCCTGCCCGAAGGCTATGAGACCATCGTCGGTCGCGACGGACTGACCCTGCCCGCCGGTATGCGCCAGCGTATCGCGGTGGCGCGTGCGGTCTTCGGCAAACCGTTCCTGCTGCTGCTCGACGATCCGACCTCCAACATGGACGGCGATGGCGAGCAGATGCTGGCCGAGCTGATCGCCGATATGTGCGACGAGGGCAGCATCGTGATCGTGGTCACCCACCGCCCGCCGCTGCTCAACCGGGTCGACCATATCATGCACATGCAGAACGGCACGATCGGCGCGTTCGGGCCGCGCGGGCAAATCCTGCAATTGCTGGAGGATCAGCGACCGGCGTGAGGGTAGGTCGCGGGCCGGAGCTTTCCGGCCCGCACCGCCTGCCCGGACAGGGTCAGGCCGCCTGTTCCCAGCGGCCTTGGTCGTTCTGTTTCCAGTAACGGCGCTCCACCCCCTCCCGATCGGCGAGCGTGCGCCAGGCGGTGCGTGCCTCGCCGATCCGGTCGCCGTCGAAGAAGTGGAAGGCCCGGTCGAAGTCCAGCGCCTCGTCGCGCCATATCCCATCGGCCAGCGCCACATGCCGCGCGCCGTTCGTCGCCTTCGTGTCGGGGGCGATCAGCACCGGCTGCGCGGCATCGTCGCCCTCGCCCGCCTGCGCATGGGGCAGGAAGCCGTCCGGCGGGATCGTCCACAATTGCCGGTCGAGCGCAGCGCGCTGGCCCGCATCGGCGCTGACGATCAGCAGGCGGTTGCCCCCCGCCATCACCCGCTCGGCAATGACGGGCAACAACCGGTCGAGCGGCGCGATCGTCAGATGATAGAAGTCGACCTGCATGACCGCGCCGCCCCCGTCGGTCAGGCCTCGAACCGGTCGGCGACGAACCGGTCGAGCAGACGCACGCCATAGCCGGTCGCGCCCTTGTCATGGTTGACGCCCGGCTTGTCCGACCAGACCATGCCCGCGATATCGAGATGCGCCCAGGCGACGCCCTCATTGATATAGCGCTTCAGGAACTGCGCCGCCGTGATCGAGCCGCCACCGCGCGGGCCGACATTCTTCATGTCCGCGATCTGGCTGTCGATCAGCTTGTCATAGGCATCCGCCAGCGGGAAGCGCCACAGCTTCTCGCCCGTCTCGCGACCCGCCGCCAGCAGTGCGTCGGCCAGCGAGTCGTCGTTGGCGAACAGGCCGCCATGCTCGCTGCCCAGACTGATGATCATCGCACCGGTCAGCGTCGCGAGATCGACGATGGTCGAGGGCGCATGCACCTTTTGGACCCAGGTCAGCGCATCGCACAGCACCAGGCGACCTTCCGCGTCGGTGTTGATGACCTCGATCGTCTGGCCCGACATCGAGGTGACGACGTCACCGGGACGCTGCGCATTGCCGTCGGGCATATTCTCGACCAGCCCCATGACGCCGACGACATTGGCCTTGGCCTTGCGCGCGGCGATCGCCTTCATCGCGCCCGCCACGGCACCCGCGCCGCCCATGTCCCACTTCATGTCTTCCATGCCCGCGGCGGGCTTGATCGAGATGCCGCCGGTGTCGAAGGTCACGCCCTTGCCGACCAGCGCCAGCGTCTCGGCACCCACATCGCCGCCATTCCACTTGAGGACCAGCAGCCGCCCCTCGCGGACCGAACCCTGGCTGACGCCCAGCAGCGCGCCCATGCCCAGGTCGCGCATCTGCACCTCGTCCAGGACGGTGACTTCCAGGCCGAGCCCGTCGACATCGGCCAGCACGCGTTCGACGAAGGTTTCGGGGTAGAGCTTGTTCGGCGGCTCGGACACCAAGGTCCGGGTCAGCTCCAGCCCGCCATTGACCGCATGGACGCGGGCGAAGGCCGCTTCGGCATCCGCCCCGGCATCGACGATCGCAATCCGGGTCAGGGTCGGCTTGGACGTTTCGGGCAGCTTGGTCCGGTACACGTCATGACGCCAGCCGCGCTGGACCGCCGCACCCGCAAATTCCGCGATCGCATCGGCCGAAGGCTTGGTGCCCAGCCCGGTCAGCAGCACCGTAGCCGAGCCGGCGCTGGTCAGCAGCTTGGCGGTCAGCGCGCCGCCCGCCTTGCGCCATTCGGCGTCCTTGCCCTCGCCGATACCCAGCATCACGACGCGGCGCACGGCACCGTCGATGGGCACATAGACCTCGACCAGCGATCCCGCCTCGCCCTTGAACTTCGCCGCCTCGGCTGCGGCCTTGCCGATCGCCGCCATATTCTCCCCCCCCGCCGGTCCGGTAAACCCGCCGTCCTTCGAGATCGGGACGACGAGGACGTCGCTGGCGTCGACGGTGGAAGTAAAGGCGATCTGCATGGGAACCCTCTGATGAACTCGTAACAGTTGCTATCATCTAGGCTCTTGGTCCGTGGTGGCAAGCGCGCGATTGCAGCAAGCCGCCGGTGATGCGATAGGCGGGCGTTCAGCGGCGTCGCCCCGCCCCGGGGCGGCTTTCTCTTCGTGTCGGCAAGGATCGGACCAGATATCATCGTGTTGCGAATGACGCTTCTGACCGGCAGCGCCCTGCCCTTCACCCTGTCCCTGGCCTTGCTGGCGGCCGCGCCCGCCGCCGCGCAGGACCTTCAGGACCGCGCCGTCTCGCCGCCGCCATCGGAAGGGGCCGCGCCCGAAGACCCCAATCAGGTGCGGTTCAGCGCCAACCAGCTTGAATATGACCTCAACGCCGACATCGTCACCGCCACGGGCGAGGTGCGCATGTTCCGCGAGGGCGAGCGGCTGCGCGCCGACAAGGTCACCTGGAACCGCAAGACGGGCAAGGTGCTGGCGACCGGCAACATCGCCATCACCAATCCCGAAGGCGACATCGCCTATGGCGACCAGATCGAGCTGACCGATTCGCTGAAGGACGGCGTGGTCGACAATATGCTGGTCGTGCTGGAACAGGGCGGACGCCTGGCCGCCGACCGGGGCACGCGGCAACAGGACGGCACCGTCAATCTGGAACGCGCGGCCTATACCCCCTGCGCCGTCGAAACCTCCGAAGGCTGCCCCAAGGAGCCGTCATGGAAGATCACGGCGGTCCGCGTCACCTATCGCCCCGACCGTCAGCGCGTCTATTTCAACGGCGCGCGGCTGAACCTGTTCGGCCTGCCCACCATCCCGCTGCCGCGTCTGTCCGCGCCGGTCGGACCGGGCGGCGACAGCGGCTTTCTGACCCCCGATATCCGGCTGGACCGGGTCAACGGCGTCGAGGTCGCCGTCCCCTATTACTGGCGGCTGGCGCCCAACAGGGGGCTGACCGTCACGCCCCATGTCTTCACCGCCGTTCTGCCGATGCTGGAGGCGCAATATGAGGCGCTGAGCACCAAGGGCGCGTTCCGGGTCACCGGCTATGGCACCGCCAGCCGCCGCAGCGACGACCTGAACACGCTGAACCCGACCGACACGACCCAGGCGTTTCGCGGTTATCTGGACGCGGTCGGGCGCTACCAATTCTCGCCCGAATGGAGCCTGTCGGGGTCGATGCGGATCACCACCGACCGCACCTTCCTGCGCCGCTACGACATTTCGCGCGACGACCGGCTGCGCACCACCGCCAGCCTCGAACATATCGACAAGGACAGCTATTTCTCGCTGACCGGCTGGTATGTCGAAACGCTGCGCGTCAACGATCCGCAGGGTCAGCAGCCGATCGCCCTGCCAGAGATCGACTATCGCCGCCGCTTCGACGACGGCCTGCTCGGCGGCAAGTTCGAGATGCAGCTCAACACGCTGGCGATCAGCCGCACGGCGGGCCAGGATACGCAGCGCGCCTTCGCCAGCCTGCGCTGGGACCTGCGCCGCCTGACCAACTGGGGCCAGGAGGTGACCTTCACCGCCTATGGCCGTGGCGATGCCTATAATTCCAACAACATCGTCTCCACCCCGCTCGTCTATCAGGGGCTGGAAGGTTTTCAGGGGCGCGCGATCGGCGCGGTCGCGGTCGATGTGAAATGGCCGTTCGTCGGTGAGCTTTGGGGCGGCAGCCAGCGCTTCACCCCGCGCGTGCAGATCGTCGCCAGCCCCAAGATCAAGAATGTCGAAATCCCGAACGAGGATGCCCGCTCGGTCGATCTGGAGGACTCGAACCTCTTCGCGCTGAACCGCTTCCCCGGTTACGACCGATTCGAGGATTCGACCCGCATCACCTATGGCGCGCAATGGGCGCTGACCCTGCCGGGCTTCACCTTCGACACGATCGTCGGGCAGAGTTTTCGCCTGAACGACCGCCCGACCATCCTCTATCCGGGCACCGGCCTGTCGGATCGGTGGTCGGATATCGTCGGGCGGACCGAGCTGCGGTTCCGCGATTTCGTCTCGCTGACCCACCGCTTCCGCCTGGACAAGGACAGCTTCGCGGTTCGCCGGAACGAGATCGACGCGACGGTGGGCTCCCGCTCCACCTATTTCCAGGCGGGCTATCTGCGGTTGAATCGTAACATCTTCACATCGATCGAGGATTTGCAGGATCGCGAGGAAGTCCGGCTGGCCGGGCGGGTGCAGTTCGCGCGCTTCTGGTCGGCCTTCGGATCGACCGTGATCGACCTGACCGACCGCGCCGAGGACGCGCTTTCGCTGTCCAACGGCTTCGATCCGATTCGCCACCGGCTGGGCGTGCAATATGAGGATGACTGCCTCCGCCTGGGCTTCACCTGGCGGCGGGACTATGTGAACACGGGCGACGCGCGGGCGGGCAACAGCTTCCTGTTGACGCTGGCGTTCACCAATCTCGGTCGCTAAGCCGGTATTCAGCATGGTCGAGCCATATCGCGACGGTTACGCGCCCCATTCAGGCGCGATGAGGATCACAGACACGGTGAAGAACGACATTCGTACCAAGGGCCGCTTTCTTCGCGCGGGCGTGACGATGATGATGGCTGCCGCGGCCGCCGGCACGCTGGCGCAGACCGTGCCCGATCAGGCGGTGCCGGATACGGGCGGGCTGAACATCCCCTCCAACCTGCAACTCTTCGGCAAGCTGGACCCCAATGTCCGCAAGCCGACCGCCATCGTCAATGAGACGGTGCTGACCCAGACCGACATCGACCAGCGCATGGCGCTGGCCATGGCGCTGAACAACGTCACCAACCTGTCGCCCGAGGATCGCGACCGCCTGCGCATGCAGATCCTGCGTCAGTTGATCGACGAGACGTTGCAGATTCAGGAGGCGAAGACCGCCGACATCACGGTCACGCCGGACGAGATCAACCAGGCCTATGCCCGTTTCTCGCAACAGTTCGGCAAGACGCCGACCGCGATGACGACCTTCCTGCGCTCGGTCGGTTCGTCCGATCGATCGATGCGCCGCCAGATCGAGGGTGAGCTGGCCTGGAGCCGCTACCTTCGCAAGCGCGTGGAGCCGTTCGTCAATGTCGGCGACGAAGAGGTGAATGCGATCCGCGCCCGCCTGGAAGCCGCCAAGGGTACCGAGGAATATAACCTCAAGGAAATCTTCCTTTCGGCCAATGAGGCGACGCAGCAGCAGGTCTTCGCCAATGCGCGCCAGATCATCGCCGAAATCCAGAAGGGGCAGCAGCCCTTCGAATATTTCGCGCGCAGCTTTTCCGAGGCGTCGACCCGCGCGGTCAATGGCGACCTGGGCTGGGTCCGCGCCGCGCAACTGCCGCCCGAGCTTCAGTCGGCGGCGCAGCAGATGGAGGTCGGCCAGGTCGCCGGACCGATCCAGATTCCGGGCGGCTTCTCGATCCTGTATCTGACCGACAAGCGCCAGGTGCTGACCGCCGATCCGCGCGATTCGCGCCTGTCGCTCAAGCAGTTGACCGTCAAGTTCCCGGCGGGCACGACCCAGGCCCAGGCCAGCGCGCGGGCCGCCGAATTCGCCAAGGCGACGCAGGCGATCCGGGGCTGTGGCGACGTGCAGCGCGTGGCGACGACCTTGAAGGCCGAGGTGGTCGACAACGACCAGGTCACCATCCGCCAGTTGCCGGCGCCGCTTCAGGAAATCCTGTTGAAGCTCCAGATCGGCCAGGCGACGCCGCCCTTCGGTTCGCCGGAACAGGGTGTCCGCTCGCTGGTGCTGTGCGACCGTGAGGAGCCGCGTTCGGGCAATCTGCCGACCAGCGACCAGATCCAGAACCAGGTCGAACAACAGCGGGTCAACCTGCGCGCGAACCAGAAGATGCGCGATCTTCGGCGCGACGCGGTGATCGAATATCGCTGATGGGACCGAAGCGATGATCCGGCCACTCGCGATCTCGATGGGCGACCCGGCGGGGATCGGGCCGGAGATCATCGCCAAGGCCTGGGCCGCGCGGGCCGATGCCGGACTGCCGCCCTTCCTGGCGGTCGGCGACGCACGCGCGATCGAGCGGGTGTGGAGCGGTCCCACCGTCCGGGTGTCGGACATGGCGGCCGCCGTCGCCGCATTCGACCAAGCACTGCCCATCCTGTCCGTCGACGATGGGGGCGAGATTCGACCGGGCCAGCCGGATGTCGAGGGCGCGCGCTGTGCGCTCCATGCGCTGGAACTGGCGGTCGGGCTGGTCCGCTCGGAGGCGGCGAGTGCGCTGGTCACGGGACCGGTCAGCAAGGCGCAACTCTACGGCATCGGCTTCAGCCATCCCGGCCAGACCGAATTCGTGGCGGAGCGTTGCGGGGTCGCGGGCGAAAATGCAGTGATGATGCTGGCGGGGCCGTCCTTGCGGGTCGTGCCGATTACCACCCATGTCCCGCTCGCCGCCGTATCGGGGCTGTTGTCCATTGATCTGATCGTCGCCAAGGGGCGCGCGACCGCGCGCGGGCTGTGCAAGAATTTCGGGATCAAGACGCCGCGCCTCGCCTTTGCCGGGATCAACCCCCATGCGGGCGAGAGCGGCGCGATCGGGCGCGAGGAAATCGAGCTGATCGAACCCGCCATCGCACAGCTTCGCGCCGAGGGGATCGACGCGACGGGGCCCTTCGCCGCCGACACGCTGTTCCACCCGCGCGCGCGTGCCGCCTATGACGCGGCACTGTGCTGCTATCACGACCAGGCGCTGGTGCCGATCAAGACCCTCCATTTCGATGAAGGCGTGAACATCACGCTGGGCCTGCCGATCGTGCGGACCTCGCCCGATCACGGGACCGCCTTCGGTATCGCGGGGCAAGACCGCGCGCATCCCGGCGCGATGATCGCCGCCATCGCCATGGCGGGCGATGCCGCCAAACGCCGGGCCGAAGCCGCCGCCTGACATGGACCCCGTCACGCCCCTGCCCCCCTTGCGCGAGGTGATCGCGCGTCATGGCCTGTCGGCGGCCAAGTCGCTGGGCCAGAATTTCCTGTTCGACGGCCAGTTGCTGGCCCGGATCGCCGCCATTCCGGGCGATCTGACCGACCAGGAGGTGCTGGAGATCGGCCCCGGTCCCGGTGGCCTGACCCGCGCGCTGCTGATGGCGGGCGGACGCGTGACCGCGATCGAGCGCGACCGCCGCTGCATCCCCGCCCTCGCCGAACTGGCGGAGGCCTTTCCGGGGCGGTTGAAGGTGATCGAGGGCGATGCCCTGCGCATCGACGCGCCGGAATTGTTCGAGAGCAAACCGCACATCGTCTCCAACCTGCCCTATAATGTCGGGACGCCGCTGCTGGTCGGCTGGCTGTCGGGGGCGTGGCTGCCCTGGTGGCAGTCCTGCACGCTGATGTTTCAGAAGGAAGTGGCGGAGCGGATCGTCGCCGCGCCCGACCAGTCGGCCTATGGTCGCCTGGCGGTGCTGACCCAGTGGCGCAGCGAATCGCGGATTGCGATGCCGGTCCACCGCTCCGCCTTCACCCCGCCGCCCAAGGTGATGTCGGCGGTGGTCCACATCACGCCCAAGCCCGCGCCGGAGGGGGTGAGTTTCCGCACGCTGGAACGCCTGACCGCCGCCGCCTTCGGCCAGCGTCGCAAGATGTTGCGCCAGAGTTTGAAGCCGGTCGCCGGTGCGGTCGAGGCGATGGAATCGATCGGGATCGACCCCGCACGTCGGGCGGAAACGCTGTCGGTGGAAGAGTTCATCGCCCTGGCCCGCGCGCTGGCGTGAACATCCTCCCCGCGCGCGGGGAGGGGGACCGCCGCGAAGCGGTGGTGGAGGGGGCGTCCGGCATAGGACATGCTGTGCGGAAGCCCCCCTCCGTCAGGGCTCCGCCCTGCCACCTCCCCGTTCGCGGGGAGGATCGTTACTGCTTCGTCTGACCCTTGGTATCGACCTGCGCGGTCGTCACCGGTGCGGGCGGGCCCTTGGCGATCTGCGCGGCGAGCGCGGTCGCGTCGGCGCAGTCGGATTTGCAGAGCGTCTTGATCTTGGCGAGATTATCCTTCGCGCGCGCGACCGCGCCGCGCTGCACCAGCGCCTCGCCCTGCCCGCGCAATGCCTTCAGGTCGTTGGGATCGAGCAACAGCGCCTCGCGATAAAGCCGGATCGCCTTGCCCGGCAGCCCGCGCGCATCCGCGACCTCGGCCAGCAGGACGAAGGCGGCGCGGTTGCGCGGATCGACCGTCACCGCGGTTTCCAGCACGTCGGTCGCACCGTCCAGATTGCCCGCCGCCTTCAGGCTGCGTCCCTGCTCCAGCAGTTGCAGCGACCGAGCGTCGATCTGGCTGTCGGGGCGCTGGCCGCTGAGCGAGGTGGAAACCGATACCATCGCCAGGGCGACGGCGGCGGCCAGGGACGTCAAACGCATGAGGAACTCCGGACTGGGCACTGAGCCGAATGCTAGCATGGGGCCCGGAGGCAGGCGACAAAAAAGCCGTCGGTGCCGTGGCTGGCGGGATCGAGCCGATGGCCCAGGCCATGCCGTGCACCGACCGCCGGTTCGACCGGCTCGGTCGACCAGCCGGGATGGCTCGCCAGGAACGCCGCGACCTGCTCCGTCCCCTCGGCATCGAGCAGCGAGCAGACGATATAGATCATCCGCCCGCCCGGCTTGACCAGCCCGGCCCCGACCGACAACACCTGCTCCTGCATCACGCGCAGGCGCGCCAGGCGATCGGGGGTCAGCCGCCAGCGCGCCTCCGGGTTGCGACGCCAGGTGCCGGTGCCCGAACAGGGCGCGTCGATCAGCACCCCGTCCGCTTTGCCCGCCCAGTCGGACAGCATCTCCGCCTCACGACCGGGATTGAGCAAGCGGCTCTCGATGATCGTCGCGCCCGCGCGTTCGGCACGCGGTGGCAGCTTCTGCAACCGCGCCCGGTCGATATCGCAGGCGAGCAGCGCTCCGCGATTGTCCATGGCGGCGGCGATCTGGAGCGTCTTGCCGCCTGCCCCGGCGCACAGATCGACCAGCCATTCGCCGGGTTGCGCCGCCAGTGCGGCCCCGACCAACTGGCTGCCCTCGTCCTGTACCTCGACCAGACCGGCACGATAGAGATCGGATTGCTCGATCGGCGTCCCGCTCACGAGGCGAATCCCCAGCGGTGCGAGCGGCGTGGGGGTCGCGTCAGGCAGTTGCTCCAGCACCGCCTGCCGTGTCGTGGCAAGGCTGTTCACCCGGACGTCCAGCGGCGCGCGATCGACCAGCGCCGCCTGCTGCGTTTCGTCCAACCCGGACGCGGTCAGCGCCTCGACCAGCCAATCGGGTGCGATGCCCCCCTCGGCGCGGGGTTCGTCCGGGGTAATTGGCGCGGGCCCATGCCCCTGTCCGTCAAAGGTCGCGGCGAGCGCCGGATCACGGTCCGCCATCGCGACCATCGCCGCGCGGCCCGAGACAGGCACCGGCCCAGCCTGACGGATGGCGGCGTAGACCAGCTCGCGCACCGCTCGCCGATCCTTCGATCCGGCATAGCGGCGAGTCGCGAAATAGCGCGCGATCAGCGTGTCGGCCGCCGCCCCGCCGCTCGCCGCAGCGGCAAGGATCTCGTCGAGCAACTCGATCGCGGCTTGGGTGCGTGCGGCAGGCGTCATGCGGACAGCCCCTTCAGGTCAGCGGGTCGGGTAATTGGGAGCTTCCCGCGTGATCGTCACGTCATGGACATGGCTTTCCTTCAGGCCTGCCCCCGTGATCTGGACGAACTGCGCCCGCTCGCGGAGGTCCTTGAGCGTCGCCGAGCCGGTATAGCCCATCGCCGCCTTGATGCCGCCGACCAACTGGTGGATGACGTCGCGCGCCGGGCCCTTATAGGCGACCTGACCCTCGATGCCCTCGGGTACCAGCTTCATCTGGTCCTTGATATCGCCCTGGAAATAGCGATCCGCCGAGCCCCGGCCCATCGCCCCGACCGAGCCCATGCCACGATAGGATTTATAAGCACGACCTTGATACAGGAACGTCTCGCCCGGCGCTTCCTCGGTGCCCGCCAGCAGCGAACCGACCATGCACGCCCCCGCGCCCGCCGCCAGCGCCTTGGCGAGATCGCCCGAGGTGCGCAGACCGCCATCGGCGATCACCGGGACGCCCGACTTCCAGCCTTCCTCGGCGCAGTCCATCACGGCGGTCAACTGCGGTACGCCCACGCCCGCGACGACGCGGGTGGTGCAGATCGAGCCCGGCCCAATCCCGACCTTCACCGCATCCGCACCCGCGTCGATCAGCGCACGGGTGGCGGCGGCGGTGGCGACGTTGCCCGCGATCACCTGCACCGTGTCGGACAGCTTCTTGGCCGCCTCGACCGCACGCGCCACGTCGCGGTTATGGCCGTGCGCGGTGTCGATGATGACGCAGTCCACCTCCGCTTCGATCAGCGCGCGGGTCCGCTCGAAACCCTTCTCCCCCACCGTCGAGGCGGCGGCGACGCGCAGGCGACCGGCGGCGTCCTTGGTCGCCGACGGATAGGTGACCGCTTTTTCGATGTCCTTGACGGTAATCAGGCCGACGCAGCGATAGCTTTCATCGACGACCAGCAGCTTCTCGATCCGCCGCCCATGGAGCAGGCGGCGCGCTTCGTCCTGGCCGACCCCGACCTTGACGGTCGCCAGGTCCTCATGCGTCATCAGTTCGGAGACGGGCTGTTGCGGGTTCTCGGCGAAGCGCACATCGCGGTTGGTCAGGATGCCGACCAGACGCCCGTCGAACTCGACGACGGGAATGCCGCTGATCCGGTGGCGCGCCATCAGCGCCTGCGCCTCGGCGAGCGTCGCGGTGGGCGAGATGGTGATCGGGTTGACCACCATGCCGCTCTCGAACCGCTTGACCTGGCGGACAGCAGCGACCTGCTGTTCAAGCGTGAGGTTGCGGTGCAGCACGCCCATGCCGCCAAGCTGCGCCATGACGATCGCCATGTCGGCCTCGGTCACGGTATCCATCGCCGCCGACAGGACGGGGATGTTGAGCGCGATCGAGCGGGTCAGTTGCGTGCGCGTGTCGGCGGTGCTCGGCAGAACGTCGGACTCCTGGGGCACGAGGAGCACGTCGTCGAAGGTGAGGCCGAGGCGGATATCCATGGGGCTGCCAATCCTGCGGAGGGAACAAGTGGCGGGCCATGTAACCAAAGCGAACCGTTCCCGCTAGGCCCTTGCTGCACCGCCATGCTAGAATGCCGATCAGACAGATATGGGGGAGCCGTCCATGGGCCTGATCATCGCCGCACTCGCGGTCCTGCTGGTGCTGATGTACCTGATGATGTCGATCAAGATCGTCCGCCAGGGTTACCAATACACGATCGAGCATTTCGGCCGCTATACCGGCACCGCCATCCCCGGTTTCAACTTCTACCCCGCCTTTTTCTACCGCGTGGGGCGCAAGGTGAACATGATGGAGCAGGTGATCGATATTCCGGGGCAGGAAATCATCACCAAGGACAATGCGATGATCTCCACCGACGGGGTCGTCTTCTTCCAGGTGCTGGACGCGCCCAAGGCGGCCTATGAGGTGTCGGACCTGTATGTCGCCTTGTTGAACCTCGTCACCACCAATTTGCGCACCGTCATGGGATCGATGGATCTGGATGAAACCCTATCCAAGCGCGACGAGATCAATGCGCGGCTGCTCAATGTGGTCGATCACGCGACCACGCCATGGGGCGTGAAGATCACCCGCGTCGAAATCAAGGACATCCGTCCGCCGGTCGACATCGTCAACGCCATGGCCCGCCAGATGAAGGCCGAACGCGAGAAACGCGCCAATATCCTCGAGGCGGAAGGCTCGCGCGCGTCGGAGATTCTGCGCGCCGAGGGGCAGAAGCAGGCGCGCATTCTGGAAGCCGAGGGTCGCCGCGAGTCGGCCTATCGCGACTCCGAAGCCCGCGAACGCGCCGCCGAGGCCGAAGCCAAGGCGACCCGCGTCGTGTCCGAAGCGATCGAGTCGGGCGGGACACAGGCGATCAACTATTTCATCGCGCAGAAATATGTCGAGGCGGTCGGCAAGTTCGCGACCAGCCCCAATGCCAAGACGATCCTGTTCCCGGTCGAGGCGACCCAGTTGATCGGCACGCTGGGCGGGATCGGCGAACTGGCCAAGGAAGCGCTTGGCAATAACAAGTCCGACACCGCCACCCCGCGCGTGACCACCAAGCCGGGGCCGTTCGACCAGTCGCCGTCGTGACGATCGGAGAACTCGACCCTGCCGCATTGTGGCTGGCGGCGGGCCTGGCGCTCGGTATCGCCGAGCTGCTGGTGCCGGGGGTATTCCTGATCTTCCTTGCCGTCGCCGCGGGGGTGACGGCGCTGACCACATGGGCGCTGCCGGACCTGCCGATCGGACTGCAACTCGCCGATTTCGCGGTGTGGAGCGTCGTTTGCGTGGTGATCGGGCGGCGCTGGTATCGGGATTTTCCGGTGGAAAGCGACGCGCCGGTCTTGAATGCGCCCGCGCTGCGACTGCGGGGGCAGGTCGTTACCGTCACGACGCCGATCGTCGGGGGCGAGGGTCGGGCGCGGTTGGGCGATAGCGAGTGGCCGGTGCGTGGGCCGGACGCGGAAAGCGGAACCCGGTTGCGCGTCGCGCATATCGATGGCGGGGTTTTGTTGGTCGAGCCTTTAGACTGAGGCTGGCGGTGGGCCAAGGGAGGACGCCAACCACAAGCGCCCTCCCCTACGACAAATTACGCCGCCACCGTCACCTTCGGCGCCGCCGCGCGAACGCCTTCGTCGACATGGCTTGCGAACTGCTGAAAATTCTCGTTGAACAGATCGACCAGCTTGGCCGCCGTCGCGTCATAGGCGGCCTTGTCGGCCCAGGTGTCGCGCGGGTTCAGGATCGCCGGATCGACGCCCGGCACCGCAACCGGCACCTGGAAACCGAAATTCGGATCGATGCGGAACTCGGCCTGGTTCAGGCTGCCGTCGAGCGCGGCGTTGAGCAGCGCGCGGGTCGCCTTGATCGGCATGCGGTTGCCGACGCCGTATTTGCCGCCGGTCCAGCCGGTATTGACCAGCCAGCAATCCACGCCGCCCTTCGCGATCCGCTCCTTCAACAGATTGCCATAGACCGACGGATGACGCGGCATGAACGGCGCACCGAAGCAGGTGGAGAAGGTCGCATCCGGCTCGGTCACGCCGATCTCGGTGCCCGCGACGCGCGCGGTATAGCCAGACAGGAAGTGATACATCGCCTGTTCGGGGGTCAGCTTCGCGATCGGCGGCAGGATGCCATAAGCGTCCGCCGTCAGCATCACGATGTTGCGCGGCACGCCCCCCATATTGTCCTTCGACGCATTGGGGATGAAGTCGATCGGGTACGCCCCCCGGCTGTTCTCGGCCAGGCTGTTGTCGTTCAGGTCGAGTTGGCGCGTGACCGGGTCCATGACGACATTCTCCAGCACCGTGCCGAAGCGCTTGGTCGTCGCGAAGATTTCCGGCTCCGCCTCGGGCGACAGGCGGATCATCTTGGCATAGCAGCCGCCCTCGAAATTGAAGACCGCCGTGTCCGACCACCCATGCTCGTCGTCACCGATCAGCGTACGGCTGGCATCCGCCGACAGCGTCGTCTTGCCGGTGCCCGACAGGCCGAAGAACACCGCCGTCGACCCGTCCGCGCCCATGTTGGCCGAACAGTGCATCGGCATCACGCCCGTCGCCGGCAGAAGATAGTTGAGCAGGCCGAAGACCGACTTCTTCATCTCGCCCGCATAGCGGGTGCCGCCGATCAGGATCAGCTTCTCGGTCATGTTGACCGCGATGACGGTCGAGGAACGACAGCCATGACGCGCGGGGTCGGCGCGGAAGCTGGGCAGGTCGATGATCGTATAGTCGGCGACGAACTTGCGCAGTTCATGCTCTTCCGGGCGGACCAGCATCGTGCGGATGAACAGATTATGCCAGGCCAGCTCGTTGATGACGCGCACGCGCACCCGGTGCTCGGGCTGCGATCCGCCATAGAGATCCTGGACGAACAGATTTTCCTTCTGGCCGAGCGCGGCGAAGAAATCGGCCTTCAGCGCGGCGAAGTCGTCGGGGCTCATCGGCTTGTTGGTCTTGCCCCACCAGACGGTGTCGCGGGTCTCGTCGTCGCGGACCATGAACTTGTCCTGCGCCGAACGCCCGGTGTGCTCGCCCGTCTCGACCACCAGCGGGCCGTCCGCCGACAGCTTGCCCTCACCACGCGCCACGGCGGTCTCGATCAGCCGCGCGGTGACCAGGTTCCAGTGGAGCGTCGCGCGGGTCTCGATCCCCTGCGCCTGCAAACCGATTTCCGGAATCCGTTCGTCCATAAGAGCTTCCTCGTTCCCCAGGGCGCCGGTCGCGATGGGCCGGGCGCCGTTTCTCACCGCATGCGAATACGTATGCGCTGCACGATCCATAGCGCGTTTGTTTAACACGTCAAACAGGTGGATACGCAAAGACGGTTGAGCCGTGTCCCGCTTTGGCTTAACCGAGGCGCATGGCGGTTCCTTCGCATGACAATGGTCCGGGGTTGATCGCATGACGGCGACGATCGCACTGGTCGATGACGACCGTAACATCCTGACATCCGTATCGATCGCGCTTCAGGCAGAGGGGTTCGTCACGCGAATCTATGCCGATGGCGAAGCGGCGTTGAAGGCGCTGATCGACAATCCCCCCGATCTGGCCATCTTCGACATCAAGATGCCGCGCATGGACGGGCTGGAACTGCTCCGCCGCCTGCGCGAGAAGAGCCAGATCCCGGTGATCTTCCTGACCAGCAAGGATGACGAGCTGGACGAGGCGCTGGGCCTGGCGATGGGCGCGGACGATTATATCGCCAAGCCCTTCTCGCAGCGGCTGCTGATCGCGCGCATCCGCGCGATCCTGCGCCGGTCGGAATATGTCGGCACGCCGCAAGGGACGCCTGCCACCGACGCACAGGGGCCGCTGACCCGTGGCGCGCTGGCGATGGACCCGGCGCGGCACCGGGTGACGTGGAAGGGCGAACCCGTCACCCTGACCGTCACCGAATTCCTGATCCTGGAGACGCTGGCCCAGCGCCCCGGCATCGTGCGCACCCGCAACCAGTTGATGGATGCGGCCTATCAGGACGACATCTATGTCGACGACCGCACGATCGACAGCCATATCAAGCGCCTGCGCCGCAAGTTCCGACAGGTAGACCCCGAATTCGACGCCATCGAGACGCTCTATGGCGCCGGCTACCGATTCTCCGAGGAGTGAAGCCCCCGACCTGGCGTTGCGCTGGTCGGGCCAGATTTCGCTGACCCAGCGGATTCTGGCGATCAACATCTTCGCCCTGTTGTTGCTCGCCGGTGGCTTCTTCTATCTCGACTCCTACCGCGCGAGACTGCTCGACAATCGCGTCGCCCAGTCGTTGCGTGAGGTTCGCCTGATGGGCGAGGCGTTGACCTCGGTACGGAGCGAGGAGCGCGACCGGCTGGTCACGCGGCTGGCGCGGGATACGGGCGCGCGGGTCCGGTTGTTCGACGCCCGCGGACGGCTGGTCGGCGACAGTCGCGCGCTGGGCATCCGCAATGTCGTGCTGCGCGATCCCGACAAGCAGGACCTGGGGCAGTCGATCGCGCGCTTCCTCGACGCCGGGATCGATACCGTCGTCGGCGCCGCCCGCCCCCCGCTCTACCGCGAGCGGCGCCAAGGCGCGGAATGGCCCGATGTCCGCGCGGCGCGGGCGGGGCGCATCTCCGCCTCGGTCTGGCGCGCACCCGACCGGACCCCCGTCATCACCGCCGCCGCACCCCTGCCCAGCGGCGGCGCGATCATGGCGACCGAGAATGCGCGCTTCATCACCGAGACGGTGCGGATCGAGCGGTTCCGGTTGAGCGTCCTCCTCGCGCTGGTCGCACTGATCTCGGTGCTGTTGTCGCTGTTCCTCGCGCGTACCATCGTCCGTCCGTTGCGGCGACTGGCGCGCGCCGCCGTCCGCGTCCGGCTGGGGCGCGCGCGGGAGGTCGTGGTACCCCGCCTGCCGGATCGTCGCGACGAACTGGGAATGCTCGCCCGCGCGCTGTCCGACATGAGCCTGGCCCTGCGCGCCCGGATCGACGCGACCGAGGCCTTCGCCGCCGACGTCACACATGAGCTCAAGAACCCCCTCGCCTCGCTCCGCTCCGCCGTCGACACGCTGGAGACGGTCCACGACCCCGATCTCCAGGCACAGTTGCTGGCGATCGTCCGCGACGATGTGCGGCGGCTCGACCGGCTGATCACCGACATATCCGATGCCTCGCGGCTGGACGCCCAGTTGAGCCGAGCAAAGTTCGATCCGGTCGATCTCCACGCCCTGCTCGCCGGGCTGATCGACCAGCGCGAGGCGCGTGGGGTCGAGCGTGGCATCCGCCTGCGCTTCGACGCCACCGAACCCGGCCCAGCGATCATCGCGGGCGAGGGCGCGCGGCTGGAGCGGGTGTTCGAGAATCTGATCTCCAACGCCCTGTCCTTTTCCCCCGACGAAGCGGTCGTCGCAATCAGCCTGTCGCGCGAACAGGACGATCTGGTCGTCCGGGTCGAGGATGAAGGCCCCGGCGTTCCGGAAGAGGCGCGCGAGGCGATCTTCCGCCGTTTCCACTCGATCCGCCCCAGTTCGGAAGGGTTCGGCCAGCATTCGGGGCTGGGCTTGGCCATCGCGCGCACCATCGTCGAGGCGCATCAGGGCCGCATCCATGTCGAATCGCGCGAAGACCGGTTGAGCGGCGCGCGCTTCGTCGTCCGCCTGCCGCTCGCCCCCGTCCTGTGATCGGGGACGCGCCATCCGCCGGAGCGGGCGAACTGGTCCACGCGACCTGCATCGCGATCGGCGATGTCGGGTTGTTGCTGTGCGGACGATCGGGCGCGGGCAAGTCGGATCTTGCCCTGCGTCTCATCGATCGGGGGGCAATCCTGGTCGGCGACGACTATGTCCGGGTCGATGCTCTGAACGGACGCCTTCACGCGACCGTCCCGGATACGATCGCCGGACTGATCGAGGTTCGCGGCGTCGGGATCGTCACCTTGGCGCATCGCCGTGCGACCACCATATCCTTCGTGATCGACCTGAGCGCCGAGGCCGAAGACCGCTTGCCCGAGCCCGCCCAAAGGGTCATCGCAGGCGTCACACTTCCGCTCTACAGGCTGAACCCCTTCCCCGCTTCGGCCCCGATCAAGGTCGAATTACTGGCCAAGCGTCACAAGGACCGTCCGTGATGGATCGCAAACGCATATTGTTGGTCACCGGCATGTCCGGCGCCGGCACCTCCACCACGCTGAAGACGCTGGAGGATCTGGGGTGGGAGGTGGTCGACAACCTGCCGCTCTTCCTGCTCGACGGTCTGCTGGAAGCCGCACCGCCGCGCGGCATGGAGGGCAAGAACCGTCCGCTTGCGATCAGCATCGGCGTGCGCACCCGCGACTTCGCGCCCGAGCACATCGCCCAGAGCATCCGCCGCCTGAACGAGAGCCCCAGTCTGGCGATCGAGACGCTGTTCCTCAATTGCGGCGGTGAGGAACTGAAGCGCCGTTATGCCGAGACGCGCCACCGCCACCCGCTGGCGATGGACCGCGCCGCCGATGACGGGATCGCGCATGAGCGCACCCTGCTCGCTCCCTTGCGCGACATGGCCGACCGGCTGCTCGACACGACCAACATGACCAGCAACGATCTGGGCCAGTGGATCCGCGCCAACTACGCGGTCGAAGGGCTGAGCGAGCCCGTGTTGACCGTCATGTCCTTCGGCTTTTCCAAGGGGCTTCCGCGCAACGCCGACCTGGTGTTCGACATGCGCTTCCTGCGCAATCCGCACTGGTCCGCCGAGCTGCGTCCCGGCACCGGGCGGGATCAGGGCGTGATCGACTATATCCGCCAGGACCCCGCCTATGAAACCACGCTCGGCCAGATCGAGGCGTTGCTGGAAACGCTGGTCCCCCGCTACATCGCGTCGGGCAAGTCCTATATCACCATCGCGATCGGGTGTACCGGAGGGAGACACCGCTCCGTCCATGTCGCCGAACGGATCGCGGGACGGTTGCGCCGGGACGGTTTTTCCCCCACGGTGGTACATCGTGATTTGAGTGCCGTGCCGAAAGACTCACTGGAAGCCGGGCCGGCCAAGCAATGATGGATATGCGTGTCTGACATGATCGGTCTGGTTCTGGTGACGCACGGGCGGCTCGCCGATGAGTTCGTGACCGCGATGATTCATGTGGTCGGCCCACAGGAACGGATCGCGACCATCGCGATCGGGCCCGAGGACGATATGGAGGAACGCCGCGCCGACATCGCCGCCGCCATCGGCACGGTCGATGCGGGGCGCGGCGTGATCGTGCTGACCGACCTGTTCGGCGGCACGCCCTCCAACCTCGCCATCTCGCTGATGGAGCGGGGCCGGGTCGAGGTGATCGCGGGGATGAACCTGCCGATGCTGATCCGCCTGGGTTCGGCGCGCAAGTCGATGCAGGTGGTCGACGCCGTCGCCGCCGCGCGCGAGGCGGGGCGCAAATATATCTCGGTCGCCTCGGAAGTGCTGGGCGAGGCCGCCGCATGACGGAGCAGACGCGGACCGTCGTCATCACCAACCGCCGCGGCCTTCATGCCCGCGCCAGCGCCAAGTTCGTCACCCTCGCCTCCAGCCAGCCCTGCGAAGTGCGGGTCGGCAAGGACGGCAGCATGGTGACGGGCACCTCGATCATGGGCCTGATGATGCTGGGCGCCGCGATGGGCGACACCATCACGATCAGCGCCGAAGGCGACGGCGCCGGTGAGACGGTCGAGGCGCTGGTCGCGCTCGTGGAAGCGAAGTTCGGCGAAGACTGATGCCCCGCGAGATTACCGCTTATTCCAACCCGCTGATCAAGTGGGCCCGCGACCTGCGCGACAAGCGCCACCGCAAGCAGTCGCGCCAGTTCCTCGCCGAGGGCCTGCGCATCCTGACTGAGGCGCGTGAGACGGGGCGCCTGCCCACACTGCTGTTCTATGCCAAGCCGTCAGCGGGCCATCCGCTGGTGCGCGAACTGATCGACGCGGTCGAAGCGTCGGAGGGCGAGGCGATCGAGACGACGCCCGACATCCTGTCCAAGCTGTCCGGCAAGGACAATCCGCAGGCGGTCGTCGGGGTGTTCGAGGAACTCGCGGTCACGCTCGACGCGCTGGACCGGTCGTCCTCGGGCATCTGGCTGGTGGCCGAACGCTTACGCGATCCGGGCAATCTGGGGACCATATTGCGCACCGGGGATGCGGTCGGCGCGGGCGGCCTGATCCTGATCGGCGAATGCGTCGACCCCTTCTCGGTCGAGGCGGTGCGCGCCAGCATGGGGGCGCTGTTCACCGTGCCGATCGTGCGTTGTGAATGGCGGGCTTTCCTCGACTGGCTGCGCCAGGGGCCGGGGCAATTGGTCGGCCTGAGCCTCGACACCGATTCGGATTACCGGGCGGCGCGTTATGCGGCTCCGACGTTCCTGCTGACCGGTAACGAGGCACAGGGGATGCCGGACGACTATGCCGCCGCCTGCGATACGCTGGTCAAGATCCCGATGCTCGGCAAGGCGGACAGCCTCAACGCGGCGGTCGCGACGGCGGTGATGGCCTATGAGGTGCTGGCCCAACAGGGTGGCGCAAAGGCGGGCTGACCGCCATTCCCGACTTCCGTGCGGTCGAAGCGAAGCCGAAGGCCGCGCCCTGCCCTAACCGCGACCGCAATCCCATGCACTTCGACTTCGCTCAGTGCGAACGGCGGTTGGGGAATGCCGGGCATTTCGAGTGTGGCGACCGGACGATGCGAAAGCCCGTGTAGCCATCCCCCACCCCCCGTTCAGCCTGAGCGAAGTCGAAGGCCGCGCCCCGCCCTGACCGCAGGCGCAATTTCGTGCCCTTCGACTTCGCGCATGCGACCGGCGGTCGCTATCGCGGACCCGAGCCCCCCGAACCGTCGACGGAGGTCAGGAAACCTCCGCCCCCTCGCCGCCATCCGTCAATTCGGCGACCGGCATCAGCTTGGTCAGCGGGCGCGTCGCCTGTTCACCGATCGGGGGCTGTTCGATACTCTTGCCGCCAGTGTCGATGTTCAAGGCCTCGAACCGCCGCGCGCTGGTCAGCACCTGACTCTCCAGGCTGCCGACAAAGGCGTTATAGGCCGTCATCGCCGTGTCGAGATTCTTGCCCAGTTTCGACACATGCCCGCCCATCACCGCGAGCCGCGCGTAAAGCTCCTTGCCCAGCGCGCCGATCTGCCGCGCTTCCTGCGCCAGCTTTTCCTGCCGCCACACCGCCGCGACCGTGCGGGCGATGGCGATCAGGTTGGTCGGGGTCGCCAGCAGCACCCGCTTGTCGAACGCGAAGTCCCACAGGGTCGGGTCATGCTCCAGCGCCGCCGACAGGAAATGCTCGCCGGGGACGAACATGATGACATAGTCGGGAGCGTCCTCAAACTGGTTCCAATAGCTCTTATTGCCCAGGCCGTTGACATGCGCGCGCATCGCGGCGGCGTGGCGCGACAGGCCCGCCAGCCGCTCGACCTCGTCGACCGCGCCGAAGGCATCCTGATAATCGTTGAGCGACACCTTGGCATCGATGACCAGCGCCTTGCCGCCCGGCACGCGCACGATCGCATCGGGGCGGAGCCGCCCGCCCTCGCCGTCCGCCACGCTGACCTCGGTCTGAAAATCGGCATGTTCCGACAGGCCGCAGCTTTCCAGCACGTTGCGCAACTGCTGCTCGCCCCAGCGGCCCCGCGCCTTGGGCGCATTGCGCAGCGCGTTGACCAGCTTGGCCGCTTCCCCCGAGACGCGCTCCTGCCCGATCCGCATCGCCTCGATCTGGCCCTTCAACTCGCCGAAGGCGTCGCGGCGTTCGTCCTCGACCTTGCGCACACCCTCCTCATAGCGTTGCAGCCGCTGATGGACCGGGTCGAGCAGTGCCTTGAGCGTTTGCCCCGACGCTTCCTCCGACTGGCGGAACCGCGCCTCGGCACGTTCGAGGAACTGGCGCTGCGCGACTTCCAGCGCCCGCGCCGCCGCTTCGCCGAATTGCGTGTTGATCTGTTCGCGCGCCTTGCCCAGCGCCTCCAGCGTCAGGGCATGCGCCGCCTCGCGTTCCTGCGCGCGCGCCTGTAATTCCGCCAGTTCGCGCAGCGCGGCGTTGCGCTCCGCCTCGACCGCGTCGCGCGCCGCCCGGATCACATCCAGATCGGCGGCGCGGCCCCGCAATTCGGCCAGTGCCTGTAACGCCTCGCTCTTGTCGCGCTCGGCGACATCGCGGGCGGCTCGCAGCGGATCGACCTCCGCCGCGCGGGCCTTCGCGGCGGCCAGTTCGGCGGCGAGGCTATCGGCGGCACGCTTCGCGGCCAGCCAGCCGGCCAGCCCCCCGACCAGGAGCGCCAGAAGCGCGACGACGATCAATTCGGGCATCATGTAAACCTGTCAGAACCAAGGACAGGTCGGAACATAGAACGAACGATCGGCATCGAACAGGGGCAATCGCCCCTGCCCCGATCATCCCATCGGGGATCAGCCCTTGCGCAGCTTGGTCAGCTTGCGCATCAGCATGTCGCGCTTCAACCGGCTGACATGATCGATGAACAGCACGCCGTTCAGATGGTCGATCTCATGCTGCATGCAGGTGGCGAGCAGGCCATCGAGCTCGGCCTCATGTGCCTCGCCCTTTTCGTCCAGCCACTTGACCTGGCACTTGGCCGGGCGCTTCACCTCGGCATATTGCTCGGGGATCGACAGGCAGCCCTCGTTATAGGTTGATAGCTCTTCGCTGACCGACAGGATTTCGGGGTTGATATAGGCGCGCGGGTTCTTGACCGGCTTGCCCTCCTCATCCTCTTCCTCCTGAAGATCGATAACCAGCACGCGCTTGTCGACGCCCACCTGGATCGCGGCCAGCCCGATGCCGTGCGCGTCGTACATGGTGTCGATCATGTCGGTGACGAGCTGACGGATCGAGTCATCGACCGCCTCCACGGGCTTGGAGACGAGACGCAGGCGGGGGTCGGGAACTTCGACGATCGGAAGAATGGCCATGACGGTTTCGCTACGGTGCGGGCCGTGGACCGTCAAGACGGCGCATCAGACCACCGGACGCCGCGCCCGCAACGCCTGTGCCAGCGTCCCTTCGTCCAGATAGTCGAGTTCGCCCCCGACCGGCAGGCCGTGCGCGAGTTGAGTCACACGGACCGGAAAGCGTTCGATCCGCTCGGCGATGTAATGCGCGGTGGTCTGGCCCTCCAGCGTGGCGTTCATGGCGAGCACGACCTCGTCGATCCCGCCTTCCTCGATCCGGCGGACCAGCGCGTCGATCGCCAGATCCTCGGGCCGGATGCCCTCGAGAGCCGACAACCGTCCGCCCAGCACATGGAAGCGCCCTGGAAACAGCCGCGACCGCTCCAGCGCCCACAGGTCAGCCACCTCCTCGACGACGCACAGCGCGCCCGCGTCGCGCCGGGGATCGACACAGATGGCGCAAGGATTGGCGGTGTCGATATTGCCGCATACGGCACAGGTTTCCAGCCGCTCCTCCACCGCCGCCAGCGCCGTCAGCAACGGGGTCAACGCCGCCTCGCGCTTCTTGAGCAGGTGCAGAACCGCGCGCCGGGCCGAGCGGGGGCCAAGGCCGGGAATACGCGCCAGCGCCTGGGTCAGCGCCTCGATCTCGGGGGATGCCATGACGAACAGATAGGGGGTTGCGCGCCGTCCCGCCAGCGAAGAGAGACATGCGCCATGCGGATCATCTTCATGGGTACGCCGGGCTTCGCCGTCCCGGTTCTGGAAGCGCTGGCACGGGCCGGACACGAGATCGTCGCCAGCTATAGCCAACCGCCACGCCCCGGCGGGCGACGCGGGCGGCAATTGGTGGCGTCGCCCGTGCAGCAGGCGGCGGAGGCGCTGGGCATTCCGGTCCTGACCCCGGTCAGCTTGCGCTCATCCGAGGAACAGGAGCGTTTTGCGGCGTTCGGGGCCGATGTCGCGGTCGTGGCGGCCTATGGCCTGATCCTGCCGCCGCCGATCCTGGCCGCGCCGCACCTGGGGTGCCTGAACGTCCATGGCTCGCTGTTGCCCCGGTGGCGTGGCGCGGCGCCGATCCAGCGGGCGATATTGGCGGGCGATGCGGTGACCGGCGTCGGGATCATGCAGATGGAGGCGGGGCTCGACACCGGTCCGGTGCGGCTGGAGGGATCGACTCCGATCGGGAACAAGACCACCGGTGAACTGATCGAAGAACTCGCCGCCATGGGGGCCGAACTGATGGTCCGCGTGCTTGCCGATCCGGAGCGCTATCCGCCCCGCCCCCAGCCGGTCGAGGGCGTCACCTATGCCAGCAAGATCGACAAGGCCGAGACGCGGTTCGACTTTACCCGAAGCGCGGTCGAACTGGAGCGACAGGTCCGCGCCTTCCACCCCGCCCCCGGCGCGTGGCTGGAATATCAGGGGGAGCGGATCAAGGTCTTGTCCGCCGAGGTCGAGGACGGGGCGGGCCCCGCTGGTGAGGTGCTGGACGACCGGTTGGCCATCGCCTGTGGCGACGGTGCGATCCGCCCCGTCACCGTCCAGCGTGCCGGGCGCGGCGTGTCGAGCGCGGAGGATCTGCTGCGCGGCTTTCCGATCCCGGCGGGCACCCGGCTTTGACGCGCTTCGCCCTGACGGTGGAATATGACGGGCGGCCCTTCATGGGCTGGCAACGCCAGTCCCACGGGCCCAGCGTGCAGCAGACGCTGGAGGACGCGATCCATGCCGTGACGGGCGAGCGGACCACCGTCCATGCGGCGGGCCGGACCGATGCGGGGGTCCATGGGCTGGCGATGCGCGCGCATGTCGATATCGCCAAGCCGATCGCGCCCTTTCGGCTGATGGAGGCGATCAACGCCCGCGCCCGGCCTGCGCCGGTGGCAGTCTTGAATTGTGTCGAGGTCGCGGACGACTGGCACGCGCGCTTCTCGTGCATCCGCCGGTCCTATGAATATCGCATCGTCAACCGCCGCGCACCGCTGACCTTCGAGGCGGGGCTGGCGTGGCAGGTGCCTCAGCCGCTGGACGAGGCCGCGATGGCTCAGGCCGCTGTGCATCTGGTCGGGCGGCACGACTTCACCACCTTCCGCTCGGTCCATTGCCAGGCGGACAGCCCGGTGCGCACGCTCGACCTGTTGTCGGTCGAGCGGGACGGCGCGCGCCTTTATATCCGCGCCGCCGCCCGCTCCTTCCTGCATCATCAGGTGCGGTCGATGGTCGGATGCCTGGCGCTGGTCGGCATGGGCCGCTGGTCGCCCGACGATGTCGCGACGGCGCTGGCGGCGCGCGACCGCGCGCAACTGGGGCTCAATGCGCCGTCCGACGGGCTGTTCTTCGTGGCGGCGGATTACCCGGACGCGGGCTGACGCACGAAGCTGGCCGCCAGTTCGACATGGGTCGACCAGCGGAACTGCCCCACCGGCTGCACCCATTGCAGTTGCCAGCCCTGATCGACCATCGCCTTGGCATCGCGGGCGAAGCTCGCCGGGTTGCACGAGACATAGGCGACGGAACGGACATCGGCGCTGGCCAGCGCATCCGCCTGATCCCGCGCGCCCGCACGCGGCGGGTCGAGGACGATCGCGTCGAACCGGTCCAACTCCGCCTTGGTGAGCGGGCGACGATACAGGTCGCGATGCTCGGCGAAGACCGGGCGGTGCTGCGCATTGGCCGCACCCTTCAGCGACAGGATCGCGTCCCGCGCGCCCTCCGCCGCATAGACCTTGCCCGGCAGCGCGAGCGCGAAGGTGCCCAGCCCGGCGAACAGATCGGCGGTGGTGCGTGGCTGGCCCACCGCTTCGCGCACGGCGGCGACCAGGGCCGCCTCGCCATCGGGCGTCGCCTGAAGGAACGCACCGGGCGGCAGGGGAACGGCGACTCCGCCCAGGGTGATGGTCACCGGCTCCGGCTCCCACCGCGTCTCCGCACCCAGCCCGTCATCGACCGAGAAGCGCGCGACGCCGTGCCGCTCGCAAAAGCCGATGATCGTCTCCGCCGCTTCCAGCCCATCGGGCGAGAAATTGGTGACGAGCACGTCCGCGCCCTGATCGGCCAGCGCCAGATGAACATCACCCCGCCGCTTGAACCCCAGACGCTGCAACAGCCCCCGCAAGGGTGCCACCAGCGCGAACAGTTGGGGATCGAGGATATGGCATTCGGCGATATCGACGATCGCGTGGCTCTTCTCTTCCGAAAAGCCGATCAGCACGCGCCCCCCCTTGGCCTCGGCATGCAGTGTCGCCCGCCTGCGACTGCGCGGCGGCGAAAGATGCGCCGGGCGAAGCGGGGCGGTCAGCCCTTGCGCGTCCAGCGCGGCGGCGATGCGGTCGGTGACGAAGCCCGCATAGCTTTCGTTGTCCAGATGCTGGAGCTGACACCCGCCACAGCGGGGGAAATGGCCGCAAGGCGGCGTCTGGTGATGCGGGCCGGGGATGACCGCGCCGTCCGCCGACAAGGTATCGCCGGGCGCGGCAAAAGCGGCATGTCGACCATTCTCGGTCACGCCATCGCCTCGGGCGGCGACGCGGATGATGATATCGTTCATGCGATCAGCCTCTGACGGCGGAAAGCGCTTCTGCCAAGTCGTCCGCGATGAAAGCCGCGCTACAGGCCCGCGCCGCCTGCGCATGAAGCCACACCCCCGCCTCCGCCGCCGCGAGCGGCTCCAGCCCCGCCGCCAGCATCGCGCCGACCGCCCCGGCCAGCACATCGCCGGTCCCGGCGGTCGATAGCCAGGGGCTCGCCTCGGGGCAGAGGATCGCGCGGCCATCGGGGGCGGCGATGACGGTATCGGCGCCCTTATGGACAATGACCGCCCCGCTGCGTTCGGCAGCGCGCAAAGTGGCGGTCAGCTTACCCTCGGGCATCTCGCCGAACAGATGCGCGAATTCGCCGCCATGGGGGGTCAGGATCTTGGGGCCGTCATGCCGGTGCAGCGCCTCGATATCGACCAGCCGCAGCGCATCGCCGTCGATCACCAAAGGCCGCCCGCTCGCCAACGCGGTCTCCAGCCGTTCCTGTGCATCCTCATCCCGGCCCAGCCCCGGCCCGATCACCACCGCCCCGATCCGATTCTCACCCAGTGCATCGCGGGTAAAGGCCCGACGGACAATAGCATGCGGATGCGCGGAGCCACTCGGCGGATCGGAGGACAGATGCAGGACATAGCCCGCCCCGGCGCGCAACGCCGCCATCGCGGCCAGTTCGGATGCGCCCGACATGCTGCCCGCCACGATCGCCACCATCCCGCGACTATATTTGTGCGAAGCGGCGTCGGGCCGGGGCAAATCGGGCTTCCTCATCACGCGGATTTTCGCATCCACCGCGACGCCGATCTCGATCAACCGAACCTGCCCCATCAGCGCGGCGGCGGGCTGGAGCAGGTGCGAGGGTTTGACCGCGCCCAGCGCCAGCGTCACGTCGAAGCCGGGCACATCGCCCAACGGCGTGCCATCGTCGCTGGCGACCCCGCTCGGCAGGTCGACCGCGATGGATAGCCACGCCGCCGATACCAGTCGGCGTAAGGCCGCCTGAACCACCGCATCGGGAGCGCGCGACAGCCCGGTCCCGAACACCGCGTCCACCACCACGGGCGCGGGTTCGGCATCGGCCATGGCTTCGACGGTACCGTTCCAGACCGCCCTGGCACGACGCGCGCCGTCGCTGCGCGGCTCTCCGCTCGCAGCCACCCGGACGCTCAAGCCCTGCCGCTGCAATGCCGCCGCCGCGATATAGCCGTCCCCGCCATTATTGCCGGGGCCGCAGAGGATCAGTGTCTCACGTCCCGCCGCCAGCCGCGCCACCGCGCGGGCTATCCCTTCCCCGGCGCGCTGCATCAGGTCCGCCTCGGACACACCCCCGGCCATGGTCCGGCCTTCGGCCGCGCGCATCTGTGCAGCGGTCAGGACGGGTGCGCCGTCGACCGGGATCATCGCGCGCCGACCGTCGCGGGGAGGCGGTATCGGTCGTCACCGACCCTAACCTCGATCTGATCGCTGCCCGCAACGCCGACCTCGGCGGGCAGTGCGCCATCGGCACTGGCCACACCGTTCCCGTCCTGCGTCACCCGCAGCCGCCGAAACCCGCCATCGGCATGACGCAGCGTCAGGATCACGCCCGCCCCCGCGGCGGACTGCTCGACGGTGCAATCCCGGCGAAAGGCCTGAGCCCCCGCCAGCGCGCAATCGATCGACAGGCCGGGCTTCTCGGCGGCGGCAGGGGTGTCGGACTGCTCCCCCCCCTGCCCACCCGAACAGCCGGCCAGCGCCAGGGCACCGGCCAGCCAGCGGGGATCAGATATCCGCATAGACATGGCGCTCGCACTTGGCGCCGGGATGGGTGACCGCGCCCTGATGCGCGGGGCCGACATTCTGGGCATAGCGCCACAACACGCCCGACTGGTAATCGTTCACGCGCGGGGTCCAGCGGGCGCGGCGCTCGTCCAGCACCGAGGGTTCGACTTCCAGGTCGATCGTCCCGGCTTCGGCATCGATGCGGATGAGATCGCCATTCTCGACCAGCGCGATCGGGCCGCAATCCGCCGCCTCGGGGCCGACATGGCCGATGCAGAAGCCGCGCGTGGCACCCGAGAAACGACCATCGGTGATGAGCGCGACCTTCTCGCCCAGCCCCTGTCCATAAAGTGCGGCGGTGGTCGACAGCATCTCGCGCATGCCGGGGCCGCCCTTGGGCCCTTCATAGCGGATGATGATGACCGAACCCTCGGCGATGTCGCGCGCCTCGACGGCGGCGAAGGCCTCTTCCTCGCAATCGAAGACGCGGGCGACGCCCTCGAACTGGAGGCGCTTCATGCCCGCCACCTTCACGATCGCCCCCTCGGGCGCCAAGCTGCCGCGAAGACCCACCACGCCGCCGGTCGGCGACAGCGGCGTCTTCACGTCATAGATGACCTTCTGGTCGGGGTTCCAGGTGATCTCGTCGATATTCTCGGCCAGCGTCTTGCCGGTCACGGTCATGCAGTCGCCGTGCAGGAAGCCCCCCGCCAACAGCGTCTTCATCAGCATATAGACGCCGCCCGCCTCGTACATGTCCTTGGCGACATAGCGGCCACCGGGCTTCAGGTCGGCGATATAGGGGGTGGTCTTGAAGATCTCGGCCACGTCGAACAGGTCGAAGTCGATTCCCGCCTCGTTCGCCATCGCGGGCAGGTGAAGCCCCGCATTGGTCGAGCCGCCCGTCGCCGCCACGACACGCGCGGCGTTTTCAAAGGCTTGGCGGGTGCAGATGTCACGAGGGCGCAGGTTGCGCGCGACCAGTTCCATCACCTGCTCGCCCGCCGCCTCGGCAATGCCGTGACGGTCGAGGAAGGGCGCGGGCATCATGTTGCTGTTGGGCAGCGACAGGCCGATCGCCTCGCCGACGCACGCCATGGTGTTGGCGGTGAACTGGCCACCGCAGGCACCGTGGCCGGGGCAGGCGACCTTTTCGAGCGCAATGAGGTCGTGGAGCGGACAATTGCCCGCCGCATGCTGGCCCACCGCCTCGAACACGTCGACCACGGTGACGTCGCGGTCATGGTGCCGACCGGGCAGGATCGAACCGCCATAGACGAAGATCGACGGCACGTTCAGTCGCAGCATCGCCATCATCATGCCGGGCAACGACTTGTCGCACCCGGCAAAGCCGACCAGCGCGTCATAGCAATGGCCGCGCACCGACAGTTCGACCGAATCGGCGATGACCTCGCGGCTGACCAGCGAGGACTTCATGCCCTGATGGCCCATGGCGATGCCGTCGGTCACGGTGATGGTGTTGAAGCGGCGCGGCATGCCGCCGCCCCGGATCACCCCGCCCTGCGCGGCATCGGCCTGCGCATCCAGCGTCGTGTTGCAGGGCGCGGAATTGTTGCCCGCACTCGCCAGCGCGACGAAGGGCTTGGCGATATCCTCTTCCTGGATACCCATAGCATAATAATAGCTGCGATGCGGCGCACGCTCCGGGCCCACGGAAACGTGGCGGGACGGCAGGCGGGACTTGTCGAATTGGCGTGTCATGACGCAGGCCTATGTCGCGAGACGGCCCTTTGACGCAAGCAAATTTCGTCGCAATAGGTTTCGACGGTCCTGCCCGGTAGGTCGGTAACAGGCCGAAGGTTTGGCAAAGGGGGCTTCCTCAGCGGAGCCCTTTGTGGCGACGCCCCTCCACCACCGCTTCGCGGCGGTCCCCCTCCCCATCGATGATGGGGAGGATTTTTTAGAGGGAACCCAGCGCCTTGGCCACGCCGTCCATGGTGAACGGCTTTTGCAGGCGCGGGCGGTCACGAAAGCGTTCGTCGACCGATTCATCCGATCCGCCGGTGGCGAAGACGAAGGGTACGCCACGTTCCGCCAACGCTTCGGCGACCGGGGTGCTCTTCTGGCCGCCGCGCAGGTTGACGTCGAGGATGGCCGCGTCGATACCGCCCTGAGCCACCCGGGCCAGCGCGTCATCGACGCTGTCGACGGTGCCCGCGACCTGTTTGTCGAGGACGTCCAGGAAATCCTCGAGCATCATGGCGATAAGGGGTTCGTCCTCGACGATGAGGATCTGCACGGGCTCTGTCATCGGCACCGCCATATCATGCTTTGCGCCATCCGCCAGCCGCTTGTTACGATCCGCCGTCCCGCGAGAGCGCGGCCTGCGTCGCCTCGGCCAGTTGCTGGACCGAGAAGGGCTTGGGCAGGAAGCCGACATTGGGCAACGTGATCGACTTGCGAAGCTGCTCCTCGGCATAGCCCGACATGAACAGCACGGCGAGGTCGGGATAGCGTTTGCGGACGAGACCGACCATGGTCGGGCCGTCCATCGTCGGCATCACCACGTCGGAGATCAGCAGATCGGGCTTGCCATGCTTGTCGAGCATCTCCAGCGCCGCTTCGCCATTTTCTGCCGCGATCACCGTATAGCCCTGGCGCGACAAGGCCCGCTCCGCAACGGCGCGGACCATATCCTCATCCTCGACCAGCAATATGGTCCCCGACCCCCATGGCGTCGTCGCGCGCGCCGCCGGTTTTTCCGGGATCGCCCTGGCAGTCGGCATGGCGGGCGCGGCATGGACGGGCAGGTATATCGAGAATTTGGCACCCCCACCCGGCGGCGAATCGGCGAAGATATAGCCGCCCGACTGTTTGATGATGCCATAGACGGTCGACAGGCCCAGCCCGGTGCCCTTGCCCAGTTCCTTCGTGGTGAAGAAGGGCTCGAAGATCTTGGGCAGGATTTCGGGCGGTATGCCCGTCCCGTTGTCGCTGATGATCAGCGCGGTGTAATCGGCGGCGGGCAGGATGTCGTTGTTCAGCGCGCGCGCATCCGCCATCGACACCGCCCGCGTCTGGATGGTCAGGATACCGCCGCCCGCCGGCTCATTCTCCAGGATCGCGTCGCGCGCATTGACCGCCAGATTGACGACGACCTGCTCCAGCTGCCCCGGATCGGCGCGCACCGGCCCCAGATTGCGGCCATGGGTGACATCCAGCCGCACCCGCTCGCCAAGCAGTCGCTTGAGCAGGTTCGATACCTCGGAGACGACATCGGGCAGTTGCAGGATCTGGGGGCGCAGCGTCTGTTGCCGTGAGAAGGCCAGCAACTGCCGCGTCAGGCTGGCCGCACGGTTTGAATTGGTGCGGATCTGCTGGATATCGTCATAGTCGCTGTCGCCGGGCGCATGGCGCATCAGCATCAGGTCGCAATGCCCGATGATCGCGGTCAGGATATTATTGAAGTCGTGCGCGACGCCGCCCGCGAGCTGGCCGACCGCCTGCATCTTGGTCGCCTGTGCCACTTCGCGCTTCAGGCGGCTCTCCTCCGAATTGTCCTTGAGGCTCAGCAACACCGCCGCATCGCCCAGCCCCCGCGCGCCCGCGATGGTCAGCGCCACCGGCTCCTCGGGATGGTCCTTCAGGCGGACCGCCATGTCGGCGCTGTGGGTCGCGCCCCCGGCGAAGCGCCGGATCGCATCGGCGACCGCCGCCTTGTCCTCGCGCACCACCAGATCGCCGGGATAGAGCGGCGGGGTCGTTCCCTTCACCCCGGCGGCGCGCATGAAGGCGGAGTTCATCTGGATGAAGCGCCCGTCCCGATCGACCAGGGCGATGCCGAAGGGCATCAGCGAGACGAGCCCCCGCACATGGCTGCCCGCACTGGCCCCGGCGGGAGCCACGAGCTGCTCCTCCTCGTCGAGCAGCACGACCAGCATCGGCGCGCCCTCCCCCTCGACGAAGGGGATTTGCAGGATGCGCAAGCGACGACCGTCGCCCTTGCCCAGTTCGGCGGCGAAGCGAACCTGCCCGCCGGGATCGTGCATCAGGAAGGTCGCGAAGTCGCGGCCGACGATCGACATCATCTCGCCGCCCATGGCGCGGGCGCACAGCACGCGGTTGGCGGCACGCACCCGGCCATCGGGGGCGATCAGCGCCGCCATGATCCCCGCCGCGCCCAGCCGGTCACCCTGGATACCGCCGATCAGCCGCTCGACCGTCTCGGCCAGATCCTGTTCCTGCGCGACCGCGAAACGCCAGACGAGCAGGTCGGCCTCGTCGCCTGCCCGCGTCACCAGCACCGACAATTCGGTCCCCATCACCGCGATCCGGTCCGCCCGGCCCAGCCCGTCGCGCCACGCCGCCCGACCGGCCCGTGCCAGCGCCTCCACCGAGGGCGCGTCCAGCGGCACGCCGGGCGGCGTCGGCATCATCGGGAAGAGCGAGGCATAGGCGTCGTTGGCGCAGACCAGCCGCCCGGCCCGGTCGGTCACCGCGATCGCATCATGGCTGGCATCGGCAACGACCCGCGCGAAATCCCAGTCGACGCTCCGCCGCGTCTGCTCGACCCTGGGGGTCAGGATGCGCCAGACGAGGACCAGTCCGAAGGCTAGCAGGGCGGCGGCGAGGAAACCCGCCGCGACGATCCAGTTGCCGATCGCCAGGAAGAGCAGAGCCGCCGCCCCCACCCCGCTGACCAACGAGACGAGGCCCGCGATACGGACCGGGGTAAATCTTTCGGGAGACGCGATCGCCATGATGAAACTCTTCATCCGGCGACCCGGCATGGGTCAAGCGCGATCCTGCGCCCGAACGCGTCTCCCGACAGGACTTTACCAGATCCGCACGCGTTGCTCGGGGGTCAGCGCCATCTTGTCGGTCGGCTGGACCTTGAAGGCGGCATACCAGGGATCGAGGTTGCGGACCGTCAGCACCCGCTGATGCCCCGGCGAGTGCGGATCGGACAGCAGAGCCTGTTGCAGCGCGGGTTCGCGCCACTTGGTCCGCCACACCTGCGCCCAGCCATAATAGAAGCGCTGGTCGCCGGTCGTGCCGTCGATCACCGGTGCGGGCTTGCCGCCCAGCGACTTGTGATAGGCATCGAGCGCCACCGTCAGCCCCGCCAGATCGGCGATATTCTCGCCCAGCGTCAGGCCGCCCTGGACATGCTGGCCGGGCAGCGGCTCGTAACCGTCATATTGCTTCACCAGCGCATCGGTAAAGGTCTTGAACCGCGCCACGTCCTGCTCGGTCCACCAGTCGGTCAGCTTGCCGGTCGCATCATATTTGCGGCCCTGATCGTCGAAGTGATGGCTGATCTCATGCCCGATCACCGCGCCGATACCGCCATAGTTCACCGCCGGATCGGCCTTGGGATCGAAGAAGGGCGGCTGGAGGATCGCCGCCGGGAACACGATCTCGTTCATCGGCGGGTTGGCATAGGCGTTGATCGTCATCGGCGTCATGAACCATTCGCCGCGATCGATCGGCTGTCCCAGCTTGTTCAGGTCACGCTGGAACTCGAAGGCATTGGCGCGGGCGACATTGCCGACCAGATCGCCGCGCTGGATGGTCAGCGCGGAATAATCCTTCCACTTGTCGGGATAGCCGATCTTGGGGGTGAAGGCGGCGAGCTTCGCCAGCGCCTTCTGCTTGGTCTCGGGCGCCATCCATTCCAGGTTACGCAGCCGGTCGCCCATCGCCGCGATCAGGTTCTTGACCAGCGCGTCGGCGGCGGCCTTCGATTCCGGCGGGAAATATTTGGCGACATATTGCTTGCCGACTTCCTCGCCCAGCCCTTCGGAAACCAGGCCCACGCCGCGCTTCCACCGGGCCTGCTGCTGCGGCGTGCCCGACAGGGTGGTGCCGTAAAAGGCGAAGTTGGTCTTGTCGAAATCGCTGGACAGATAGCTGGCATAGCTGCGCAGCACCTTGAGCATCGCATAGTCCTGAAGGACGTTCAGCGGCGTCTCGCTATAGATCTTGGCCTCGCCGGTGATCGCGCTGGGCTGCGACACCAGATAGGCCGGGCGGCCCGCGACGCCCAGCGTCTCCATATATCGCGCCCAGGGAAAGCCGGGCGCCTTGGCGGTGAAGTCCGCCGCCAGCCACTTGTTATAGGTCTTGTCCGCGTCGCGGCTTTCGATCCGGGTCCAGTGGACGTTCGCCAGCGCCTTTTCGAAGTTGAACACGGCGGCGGCACGCGCCTCGGCATTCTGTTCGCCCGCCAGCGTCAGCATCCGGGCGAGATAGGCCTGATAGGCGGTGCGGATCGTCGCCAGCTTGGCGTCGTCCTTCAGATAATAGTCGCGATCGGGCAGGCCCAGGCCGCTCTGGCCGAAATTGGGAATATAGGTGTCGGGCGCCTTGTCGTCCTGGCCGATATAGACACCGAAGGGCGAACCGACGCCCTGACGCTGAAGCTTGGCGATTTCGATCGCCAGCGCGTCGCGATCCCTGGTCGCGCGAAGCTGGTCGAGCCAGGGCTTGACCGGGGTCACACCCTTCGCATTGACCGCCGCCTCGTCCATGAAGCTGGCGTAGAAGTCCCCGGCCTTGTTCCCCGGCTGCTTTGCCGCGGCATCCAGGATGGTGCGGGTCTGCTCCAGCGAGCGGTCCTGAAGGACGTGGAACATGCCATAGGAGGAACGGTCGGCGGGGATCGTCGTCGCCTTGTACCAGGTGCCGTTCGAATAATCGAAAAAGTCGTCGCCCGGCTTCACCGCGGTATCGCGACCCGCCATGTCGAAGCCGAAGTCCCCGATCTCGGGGCCGGTCTTGGCATTGGGCTTGACCGGACCGACGGCGGCCTTGTCGACCGGGTTCTTCGTTTGGGCGATGGCGGGGGAAATGGCGGTCGTGAGGAGTGCGGCGATCAGCAGAGAGCGCATCGGAATTCCCGAAAAGGATATGGATGACGCTGTTGTAGCGAGCCGATACGCCCAGTCAAACCGTTAGAAACACGCGTCGAAGCGCGATACCGCTATCAAATCGCAGGCGATCTCAGACGGTTACGCCACTTGCGCGCGATCCACAGCCGCCAGCCGAGCGCCGAGGCCGCATAGCCGACCACCGCGCATCCGCCGGTCAGGACGCAGAGGCCCAGGCCGAAGGCCGGGCCCTGCTCCCACAACCAGTGAAAGGCGCTGAACGCCCATTGCAGCCAGCCGGTCGCCGCCTCGGCCACGGGCTGGGTGTTGAGCGGCGTCTCGCTGCGGAGCAGGAAGGTGCCGATGCGATAGGCGATCAGCCACAGGATCGGCGTGGTCAGCGGATTGGTGATGAAGGTGGTCAACGCCGCGACCGGCACATTGGCGCGGAACGGCAGCGCGAAGACGGCGGCGATGGCGATCTGCGCCACCGGAAACAGGAAGCCCGCCACGACGCCCAGCGCCACGCCGCGCGGCACCGACCGCCGGGTGAAGCGCCACAGCTCGGGCGCGAGCACGCGGTGCGCGACCGGCCGGAGCAGCCGGTTCTTCTCCATCGAATCGCGGGTCGGCATGTTGCGCCGGACCCAGGCCATGGATCGGCCCCACAGGGTGGGCACGGCCGAGGCCATCAGCCGCGATCGCGCAGGATACGGCCCTGCTCACGCTTCCAATCGCGTTCCTTGATCGAGTCGCGCTTGTCGTGCGCCTTCTTGCCCTTCGCCAACGCCAGCTCCACCTTCGCGCGACCGCGCGAGTTGAAATAGATCATCAGTGGCACCAGGGTCATACCCTCGCGCGCCACCGCACCGTGCAGCTTGTTTATTTCGCGCTCATGAAGGAGCAATTTACGCGGGCGCTTCGCTTCGTGGTTGAAGCGGTTGCCATGGCTGAATTCGGGCACGTTGGAATTGACCAGCCACACCTCCTCGCCGCGCACCTCGGCATAGGATTCGGCGATCGAGCCCTCGCCGAAGCGGAGCGACTTCACCTCGGTCCCGGTCAGGGCGATACCGGCCTCATAGGTCGTCTCGATGGCATAATCGAAGCGGGCGCGCCGGTTCTCGGCGACGATCTTCTTCTTGTCGAATGTCTGGGGTTTCGGGCGCATGGATGGGCCGATGTAGGCGCTCGAACCGAACATGAAAAGCCGCTGTTCGGCCTTTGTCTCGTTTCCGGAATGGAACGGTCAGCGCTTGCGACGACCGCCCAGCGGAATCTTCAGCCGGATCATCGCCCGGTTGCGGGGACCAATAGACATTCAGGCGGCACAATCTTTGTTCCTCCCCTGCAAGGGGAGGGGGACCATGCGAAGCATGGTGGAGGGGTGTAACCAGCCGTGAGTTTGGTCCACCTCTCCAACGGGGACACCCCTCCGTCAGACCTTCGGCCTGCCACCTCCCCTTCCAGGATTCCTCTGCGAAACGTCTGGCAATGAGGATGGTTGAGTGATTCACTGTGCGGGCAGGAGGGCATGGTGATGGTCGAGCAGCGATTGCTGGTGGA